>JAYUBA010001500.1:0-2876 GCA_043741075.1 Frigoriglobus sp. | reverse complement strand
ATGCTGAAGGGAGGGGTCAAAACCACGGCGGTTACCCTTGAACGCGATTCCGCTTCACCCACCGACGAGGTACTCGACCGCGTGCGCCTCCGCGGCGGTGGGCACGTCGAGCTTGTCGAACAGGCGCTCCCAGACGCGCCCCGGCCCCCCTCCCTGAAGGGAAGGGGGAGAAAGAACTCGGCTGCCTTACTCCCCCTTCCCTTCAGGGAGGGGGGCCGGGGGGGTAGGTTCTTCGGACACCGGTTCCGCGGGAAAGGTTCATGTCGGGTCGCGTAGTGGCCGATTATTCACCTGAACGCGCGAACACAATTTCGCGCAACTGACCTTGCGCCGCGTCGCCGCGCAGGCGATCATGCGTCGGGTTCCATTACCGAAAGGGGCTGTCATGTCCGAGAAGAGTGGGTTGATTCCGCACCTGGTGGTGAAGGGCGCGGTGAAGGCAGTGGAGTTCTACAAGGCGGCGCTGGGGGCGGAGGAGGTGCTGCGGATGCCGACCGCGGACGGGCGACTGATGCACGCGGACCTGAAGATCGGCGACGCGCACCTGTTCCTGTGCGACGACTTCCCCGAACACTGCGGGGGCGTGTCCCGCGCGCCGACCGGGCCGTCGCCGGTCACGCTGCACCTGTGCGTGCCGTGCGCCGACGCGGCCATCGAGAAGGCCGTGGCCGCCGGGGCGACCGCGACCATGCCGGCCGCGGACATGTTCTGGGGCGACCGGTACGGCCAGGTCATCGACCCGTTCGGGCACGCGTGGTCGTTCAGCCACCCGCTCACGGCCGAGCAGAAGGCCGAGGCCGAGAAGAAGTGGGCGGCCCAGCCCGCGTTCGGCGAGAAGGCCGCCTGAGTTGTCGAAAGTCGTAAGGTCGAAAGTCGCAAAGTCAAAGACAGTCGGGCAGAGGTTCTTGACTTTACGACTTTCGACTTTATGACCTGAGACTTAAACAAACATGATCTTGGTCACATCGCCGTCGAGCGTGTCCAGACCCTTGCCGCCGGTCAGCACGTCGTTGCCGTCGCCGCCGGAGAGGATGTCGTTCTTCGAGCCGCCGGGCGCGCCTGTTCGCGACGGTTAGCGGTGTATCGCCGCGGGGTGAAATCGCGCGATGCGCGCGATGCGAGCGAACCGGAAGCGTGAGCGACTGGGTGTTTTCTTTGCCCTCTCCCCTTGCGGGAGAGGGTGGCGAGGCTTTGCGAGCCGGGTGAGGGGGCGCTCCGCTATACGAGAAGGGCGGAGCTTTCTTGACGCGCTGACGTTTCACCCCTCACCCGGCCGGCGAAGCGCCGGCCACCCTCTCCCGCAAGGGGAGAGGGGAAGAGAAATCGCCGCGCCGTACGCCTACTTCTTCCCGGCGAACGCGTACAGGAACTTGTCGCTGCGGACGTAGAGCGTGTCGCCCGCGATGGCCGGGGTCGCGCGCACACCCTCCGCCAGCTTCACCGAATGCACCAGGTCCGGCGCGTCCTCGCCCGCGGCGATCACCGCGACCGTGCCGTCGAGTGCCGCGATGTAGATGTGGCCGTTCGCGGCCACCGGCGACGCGTAGTACCGGACTCCGGCCTTCACCCGCTCGGCCTCGTACACCGGCTTGCCGGTCTTCGCGTCCAGGCACGTCATCAGCGGGCCGTCCTTGAGCATGTACAGCCGGTCGCGGTACACGATGGGGCTGGAAACGTAGGGCAAGTTCTTCGTGTACGACCACGCGATCTCGCCTTTGCCGCCCGGCTTGAGCGCCACCGCGCGGTTCTCGCCGCCCTGCATCAACTTCATGTTCTCGTCCCACTCCGCGCGGGTGATCTTTCCGTCCTTGTTCGGGTCGTTGTTGTCGAAGAAGTTGCCGAACGGCGTCTTCGCGGCGCCGGCCTTCGTGATGTAGCCGAGTTTCTCGTCCCCGGTGGTCTTCAGGATTTCGTCGAACGTTGGCATCTTGAAGTCGTTGCCGCCCGGACCTCCGGCCGCGTACACGAGCGTGTCCTTGAACAGCACCGGCGTGGCGCATGCCGCCGCGGAGACGCGGTCAATGGCCCACAGTTGTGTCCCGGTCTTCAGGTCGTAGCCGGTGAGCGTCGCGTTGCCGGCCACGACCAACTCCTTCCTCCCGCTCGCCTCGCGGACGGCCGGCGTGCCGTAGGCGGTGCGCGCCTTGGGCCGCTCGGCCTTCCACTTCTGCGAGCCGGTGGCGAGATCGACCGCGTACACCGCGGAATTCTTCGACAGGTCGCGCGCGAGCAGCACCAGCCCGTCCGCGACGACGGGCGAGGTGCCGGTGCCGAACTCGTTGTTGGTCTCCGCGACCGGCAGTTCGAACCGCCACAGCTCCTTGCCGTCGAGGTCGTAGGCGATCAGCCCGCACGAGCCGAAATACACGACGACGCTCTTACCGTCGCTCGCGGGCGTGGACGCGGCCGGGCTGCCCTCCGTCGGGTGGAACGCCTCGATCGTCTTCGCCTTCGCGTCGGCGCGCCACAGTTCCTTGCCGTCGGTACGCGAGTAGGCGATGGTGAAGAGCTTGCCGCCGTCGAACGCGGTGAGGACGAGCTTGTCGCCGACGACGATGGGGGACGACGCGCCCGGCGGCACCGCGACCTTCCACGCGAGGTTTTCCTTCGGCCCGAACTTCACCGGCGGCTTCTGGTCGTCCGCGACGCCGGACCCGGCCGGCCCGCGGAACTGGTTCCAGTCGGCTTGTAGTGTGGGTGTGAGTGCGAGTGTGAAGCAGACAGCAATCAGGCGGGTCATTCGTGACTCCAGAACAGGATTTGGAAGCAGCAGCGGCGATGGAGAGGTGTGGGAGTTTGGTGTCAGTTGCACCCCGTCGCTGACGCTCCGGGTTCACCAGGACACAAGGCGAACCCGGAGCGTCAGCGACGGGGTG
>JAYUBA010001499.1:0-2877 GCA_043741075.1 Frigoriglobus sp. | reverse complement strand
ACGCTCGTTCCGGCGCCGCGTCGCCCCGGCCTCACAGAGGCCGGCTACAGAAAGCCCCGGCCTCACTACAGAAAGTAATCAACGCGATTCGGTATCACCCCCTCATCTTATTCAGCGGCGCCGCTCCAGGCGGGCGCGGAGGTAGGCGACCTGACGCGTGCGCACTTCGGCGGCGGCGTCCGGGTCGTAGTCGAACGGGGCGTACTCCTTCGCCACGTACTTCAGCACCTCGAACGCCCGCCGGCGGAGCGTGGCGTCCCGCCGCTCCATCGCTTCGAGAAGCGCCGGAACCGCCGCGGCGGCCCGCGCCATGAGTTCCACCGTCGAAGCCTTCATCGTGCGGTCGTCCGCCAATCCTTCTACCGCCCGACGCAGCTTCTCCAAGTCCAGCACCGCGGACATCGACCCGCCCACCGGGACGGCGGCGGGCGGCGGCGTGCCCGACCCGAACGGCGACGGCGGCGCGGCCGGGAACGCCGGCGCGGGCGTCACACTCGCGGGCGGCGCGGCTGCGGGCGAGGCCCAGGAGCGGGCGCTGGGGAACGCGGGCGGGGGCGGGGGCGAACCGGGCGCGGGCGCGGACCGCGTCGCGGCGGCGCGGGCGTCGAAGTGCCGGGTGAACCCGTCCTCCTCGAAGCTGCGGCCGAGGTACGCGTCGATCGCGATCGGGTCGTTCACCAAGTCCATCGGGGTGCCGCGGGTGACCACCTCGCCCGCGGTGATGAGGTACACCCGGTCGGCGGTGCGGAACACCTCGCGCACGTTGTGGTCGGTAATCAGGATGCCGATGCCGGAGTCGGCCAACTCGCGGATGTTCGCGCGGATGTCCTCGGTGGTCTTCGGATCGACCGCCGCGAACGGCTCGTCGAGCAGAATGAGCAGCGGCTCACAGACCAAGCAGCGGGCGATTTCGAGTCGCCGCTTCTCGCCGCCGGAGCAGCGGCCCGCGGTGCTCTTGCGCACCACGTCGAGCTTGAACCGGGCGAGCGCGTCGTTGGTCCGCTCCCACCGCTCGCTGCGGCTGAGCTTGCGGCCCAACTTGCGGCTCCGCGGCAGCGCTTCGAGGATGGCGAGCAGGTTCCCTTCCACCGACAGTTTGCGGAACACGCTCGGCTCTTGCGACAGGTAGCCCATCCCGCGCCGCGCGCGCTGGTACATGGGCAGGCCGGTCACGTCCTCGCCGTTGAACGTCACCTTCCCGTCGTTGGGCGCGACCTGCCCGGTCGCCATGCGGAAGCTGGTCGTCTTGCCGGCACCGTTCGGCCCCAGGAGGCCGACGATCTCGCCGGCGTCCACGTTGAACGACACGCCGTTCACCACGGCCCGGCGGCCGTAGTACTTGACCAGCCCTTCGACTTCCAACAGCGGCATGCGCGCACCCCCACGTCCCGGCGGACGCGGGTGATTACCCGAACCGGGCGGACCACGCAAGCCGCAGTTTCGGTCCGAATCGGAAGAACGGCAGGGCCGTTCCTTGTTTGTGTCTGGGTGGCCGGGGCAGAGTCTTCGATGCCCCGGTGAGGCGCGAAAACCGGGGCATCGCAAAGCCTCTGCCCCGGCCACCCATGCCGCAGAGTGAAACGCGGAACGGCCCTGGGAAGAACGGAGCGCCGGATCGAGCACGCAACACAGGTGCGAAGGCGATCAAAGGCTTGGAACTGTAAGAACTTGTAACTCGCCGCGAAACGGCGGTCGCTGGCCCCGGCGCGTGTGGTCGGCCGGGGCAGGAAGTGCGAGCAGGGTGCGTGCGGTCAGGAAGCGGTGGCCGGTTGCGACGCGAGCAGTTCCCCGATGACCCGGCGGAGCATCTGACCGGTCGTCATGCCGCGCCGGTTGGCGACGGCTTCCAGCTCCATTGCCTGCCACAGTGGCAGCAGGAGAGCCAGTTCGACGACTTCCTGATCGGACCGAGCCACGGTGGGCGAGATGGTATCGAACAGAGGTTGCACGGCGTCACCTGCCCTGGAAGGCGTGTTCGGCGGGTCGCCCCGCCGGGGTCACGGGCCACAACAATCCTGGTGTCGATTCGGCCCCGCGCAGGGGCATCGTAAGCAATCTCGCGACCGTCGGCAAGGCGCGACTGCCGAGAGACCCGCCTGGCGACCGAATACGTGTGGAGTCGCGACAAAAGTTGTTGTTCGGATTCGCGAGCGGTCTGATTGTGATGTAATGCAAGGGCGATGCCGCCGCCCGGTGCGAATCCCCGATTTCGGTTAAAGTCAGATTCCTTCGGACTTTCGTGGTGGTGAGACTCGCCGCCGGGGCCGGAGTCCGCGTACCGGTCGCACAGACCGCGCGCACTCTTTGTCAGAACGTGGGCAATTCGGACCGCCGGCGCGGCCTCGCGGCAAGAGCGGAAGGGGCGCTCGCGGGCTTCGTCGGCCGAGACGCCTGGAACGAAGGCGCCGATTTCGTCGAGAAGATCGACTACCGGATTTGGGCGGGTTCGGGGTACGATGAGGTATCGCGAACGCGGGTAATTGCCACAGGTTCCGACGGTTCGGCCGACGGCGCGGGGAAAACGGGAAAAAATGCGCCCCCGCCGGCGCGACCCGGCACCGGAGCGGTTACCATCTTATCTCTAGTAGCGCGACGAGTTCTCGTGAGCGCCGCTTCTCGCGCGCACACCGGATCGGCCGCGGCTTCTCGCCCGCACGGAGCAGCCCCATGTCCAACACCAGCGACCCGAAGCCGACGCCCCCGGACCAGCCGGACCCGACCAAGGCCGGCGCGAAGCCGGACGGGACCAAGCCCGACGACCGCGAGCAGACCGGCGGCTCCTCCTACGAGTTCCAACTGCCCGCGGACGGGTCGTACAGCGACCTGCCGCCGGTCCCGGAGCAGGACGCGAACGACGCCAGCGCCGCGCACGCCGCG
>JAYUBA010001498.1:0-2878 GCA_043741075.1 Frigoriglobus sp. | reverse complement strand
GCGGCCACTTTGTCAGGCGATCCCGTCGGCGAAGCCCTCGGGCTTCTTCACGGTCTGCGACGGCGCGTCGGTCGTGTGGAAGTGCGTCCCCTTCGGGGCCGGGTGCGCGGCGTGCGCCTTCACCACCTTGCCCATCTCGGCCACCACCCCGCCGTAGCTCGCCGGCACCTCGTCGTCGTAGTCGAACTCGTCGTAGGTGCAGACGTAGCCCGGCACCTTCGACCGCTCCCGCTCCTTGTTGAACGCCTCCACCACGGCCGACTGGATCATCTCGCGGGCGGGGCTATGAATCGGGTGCGCGATGTCGGCGTGCAGCTTGGCCCGGCCGTCGGTGGCGCGCATGGCCCGCTGCTCGTCCTGCCGGGTGCCGCACCCGTTGCAGAACCGCGCCCGCAGGTGGTTCTTGCCGCCGCACCGCTGACACCGGTCGGTCAGTTTGCGGCTCGGCATGGCGACGAACACGCCCTTGGTCCCTTCGATGATCTTCAGATCCCGGACCACGAAGGCGTTGTCGAAGGTGACCGAGCAGAACGCGAGCAGGCGCTCGTTGTTCTCCTCACACAGCTTGATGCGAACTTCCGTGATGACCACCGCACTTCTCCTTCAGCGGGATCAGGGGGTAAAACTGCGAACGACGAGGACGCGCGATGCCGGCTCGTCCGCCGGGCGCGACGCTTGAAACCGATCGGCCACTTGCACCGCGTGCTTGCGGTCGCGGCACACCGCGAACACCGCCGAACCGCTCCCGGACATCAGCGCCCCGCACGGGCCGAGGCCACTCAATCGGTTCCGGATGCGCCCGACCAGCGGTTCCAGCGCGAACGCCGGTTCTTCCAGCCGGTTAAACATCGCCCGGCCCAGGGCGTCCGCGTCGCCGGCGCGGAAGGCGGTTCGCGCCGCGAAGCCGTCGAGCCGCTTTTCGGGTACGACGAGCCGCCCGTACACCCCGGCGGTTCCCAGCCCGACCGGCGGGCACACCAGCACGAAGTGGAAGCCGCCCGCGCTTTCTTCCGGCGTTACGTACTCGCCGCGCCCGGTACACC
Organism: Frigoriglobus sp.; assembly: GCA_043741075.1. Classification (GTDB taxonomy): domain Bacteria; phylum Planctomycetota; class Planctomycetia; order Gemmatales; family Gemmataceae; genus Gemmata. The sequence goes on along the minus strand of JAYUBA010001498.1, from coordinate 1,835 downwards.
AGGCCGCGGGAAGCGTGAGGAAGAACGCCACGTCCGAACCGATGGACGCCGCGATACCGAGAAGTTCGTCGCGTGTCAGCGCCAAATTCCAGATCCGGTTCAAGCCGGCCAGCGCCGCCGCCGCGTCGCTGGAGCCGCCGCCGAGACCGGCCTGCGCCGGGATGCGCTTCGTGAGGCGGATTTCGGCTCCCAGCGCTGGCCGCTTTGCGGCTACGCGGAGCGCGACAGCGGCCTTGTAGACGAGGTTGTCCGGCCCGGCGGAGAGCGACAAGGGGTCGCAACTCAGGGCAATCTCGCCGTCTTCGCGCGTGCGGAGTTCGAGGGTGTCGAACAGATCGACCGCGGCCATGAGCGATTCGAGGTCGTGATAGCCGTCGGGCCGTTTGTGGAGGATTTCGAGGAAGAGGTTGAGTTTGGCCGGGGCCGCGACCACGACGCCGTCGCGCCCGGCGCGGAGTGCCGGGTGGACCGATAGCGGGTCCGCATCGCGGAGGGTGGCACCGGGGCGCGTCATAGTTGCAGGGGCGACTCGCCGGCAAAGGTGAGCGGCCCGTCCGTGGGTGCTGGTCGAATCCATACGGCCGGAGAGGTTCACCCGCGGCGCGATTCGAGTGAACTGAGTGCGAACGTTAAACGAAGATTCCGGGTACGTCAAGAGGGCACTTTGGTAGAAGTTCGTTTCGCGTTGGCGGGTCAGGGGTTGCGGCGCGGTTTTTCTTCGCGGTGGCCCGGACGCCGAATGCGTTCTAGGCTGTGGTTGCCGAATTCCGCCGCTCCCGTCGCAGGAAGTTGCCGCTATGCTGCCGCAGCGACCGTCCGGTTCCCCCTCCGCGGCCCGCAAGTCCGGCTCGTTCGCGTACCCGCAGGTGCCGTTCGAGTCGGTCAAGAAGCGGGTACTCGCCAAGCTCGAAGAGCGGCTGGACATGGGCGCGTCCAAGCGGATGCCGCAGTCGCTCCTGCGCCAGAGCCTCCGCCAGCAGGCCGAGCAGGTCGCCGACCAGGAGGCCCGCGGGTTCGCCAAGGCGGACCGCGACCGGCTGGTGGACGAGGTGCTCGGCGAACTGCTCGGGTACGGGCCGCTGGAAGAACTGTTCGCCGACCCGGCCGTGCGCGAGGTCATGGTGACCGGCCCCGGCACGGTCATCGCGCGGCGGGATTTGGGGCAGTGGCTGCCGACCAGCGTGAAGTTCCGCGACGAGGGGCACGTCCGCGCGACCCTCGACCGGATCGCCACGCACGCCGACGCGGTCGGGCCGGTGATGGCGAGCATGACCGTGTTCGACATGAAACTGCCCAACGGGTTCCGCGCGCTGGCGGTGATTCCGCCGGAGGCGCTCGCCCAGCCCGCGACGGCCGCGTTCCTGCGCGAACCGACGATCCCCGTGCCGGCCGCCGCGTCGAAGGACGCGAGCGGGGCGTTCCCCGGCCTGCCGGCCGGCGGTTCGACCTCGCACGGCACCCTCAAGACCGTGCCCGGATCGGTCCACGCGTCCCCGCGGGCGCCCGGCAGCGGTCTGGTTTCCACGCCGCCGCCGCGGTCCGCCGCGACCGACCCGTCCGGTTCGGCGTCCGCGGCGCACGACCCGCTCGCCCGGCACCGCACCCGCATCACCGAGCGCCTGCTCGCCAAGTTCGCCAGCCTGAAGGTGTACGACCTGACGCGGTTCGACGCGAACGAGCTGCAGAAGGTCATCAGCGCGTACGTGAGCGAGTACGCGGGGGCGGAGAAGGTGTACCTGAGCGACACCGACCAGGGCCGGCTCACGCTGGAGATACTCACCTCGCTGCGGCGGTAATCGGAACCCACCCCCAACCCCTCCCTGAAGGGAGGGGAG
>JAYUBA010001497.1:0-2879 GCA_043741075.1 Frigoriglobus sp. | reverse complement strand
TCTTCGACTTTACGACTTGCGACTTGCAGACGTGTGACGCTGAATTAGTTGTGCGGAATCTCGACGCGGCACCAGCCCAGATCGAGGTACGTGGCCTTGTTGCTGTCGTTGTGGAAGACCTTCGGGTGCAGCGAGTACACCACGAACCGCCCGTCCTTCAGGTCTTCTACCAGACCGGCCGTGCGGAGCACGCCCAGGTGGTGCGACACGTTGACGATCTCCACGTCCAGCGCCTGCGCGAGTTGGGTCACGTTCATCGACTTGGTGCGGAGGCACTCGATGATGCGGATGCGGTTCGGCTCCGCGATCGCCTGGAGCATCTTCGCGCACTTCTTCGCCTGTTCGTCATCTGTCATGGGTGCGAATCCCCGTAGGGGGTGATGAGGAGAGGGTGCCCGTAATGGCAGTGGGGCACCCGGCGGCTCGGGCGGAACTGGAAGCCCCGTCAGGAGATGGGCGACATCCCGCAGAGTGATCCGATCATTATAGTTATACGCCGCGGACTCAGGGGGGCAAGTCCGACCGATGATTCTTTTTGTGACGGGGCGAGTGCGAACGGCCCGCGCAGGCGGCAAAATCCGAAACGTCGGCGCGGGCGCGGCGACACGGGAACGTGTACCGGCGGAGCGCTCAACCCTTACGGCCGCACCGCGGTGCGCCGCACGGCGGGCCGTCGCCGCGACAGTTCGTGGCCGGTTTGCCGGCGGTCACGCGGCCGGGCGCGGGCAGACCGATGAGTCGGTCCAGATCGGTGCCTTCGCACTCCGGACACGCCACGGTCGCGGCGGTGCGGGCCGTCACGAGCGTCTCGAAGGAGTGTTCGCACTTCCGGCACGCGTATTCGTAAAGGGGCATGATTCGCTCCGGCTACTTGCAGCGCTTCTTGTACAACTCGCTGGCCCTGAACAGAATCTCCCGCTCGTCCGCAGTGAGGCTCTCCTGCCCGTGCTTGGACACCTTCTCCAGGACCGCGTCGAGTTTCGCTTCGAGTTGCTCGTCGGCCGCCGCGGCGGGTTTGAGCGGGGCCTCGACCGGCGCGCCGACCGGTTCCGGCGTCTGCTCCTCCGGGGGCGGTGCCGCGATCCGGAGTTTCGGCCGCGCCCGCACCCTCGGGGGGCGCGCGAACAGGCGACTGAACTGCCAACCCGACTGGTAGTATACCAGCCCGAACAGCGCGCCGCCGATATGAACGATGTACGCGACGTTCGCGTCGCCCCCCCCGAACGCGCCGATCACGTCGAGGCCGACGAACAACACGACAAGCCCCCAGGCCGGGACCGGGATCACGAAGAACAGCAACAGGCGGTGGGGGAAATAGCACGCGAACACCACGAGAATCGCGGTGACGGCCCCGCTGGCGCCGACGGCCGTCGTCGCCGGGCACAACCCGGCGACGTACACCGCGAGGTAAAGGAGATTGGCGAACACCCCACTTATCAAGTAGAAGAGCGCGAACTCGCGACCGCCGCGCATCTCCTCCACCCGCTGCCCCGCCCAGTACAGCACGAGCATATTGAAGAACAGGTGCCACAGACCGCCGTGTAGGAACACCGCAGTCAGCAACCGCCACACCTCCCCAGCAAGGATGCGATCCGGGTCGTAGGCGCCGATCTGCACGAGCGGGCTTTTCATGAGGCCGCTGAACATCTGGCCGAAGAACACGCCGCACGTGATGGCGACGATCCAGACGGTCGCGCCCTGCTGGCCGACGCGGTCCAGAAAGCTCGGGCCTTCGCGGTAGTAATCCCGGTCCTGGATGCCCATGTCCGCCCCCGCTCGCCCGCACGACACCGACTCCGACAGTGATAACTTACCAGACGGCGGGCGGAAGTGGAACGAACCGCCGCGCGACGGGACGAATGAACCCGCGTCGAACGGCCGACCGCTCCCTTGACAACCCCGGTCCCGAAGCTTACAAAGCCTGTAGAACGCGGCCCTATCGTCTAGTGGCCTAGGACGGAGCCCTCTCAAGGCTCAGACTCGGGTTCAAATCCCGATAGGGTCATCAGAACGTCAGGACAGGACGGGACCGGAGCGGACAGAATCGGCCAGAATGCTTGAGATTCAAGCACTACGGCCGGGGTTGTCCGCTCCGGTTCTTTCGTGTCCGCTCCCGTCTGAGCCGCATTTTGCGCCCCCCCGTGCGCCGGATTCTGCGCCGCTTTCTGGTAGTGGTCTTCGGTCGTTTGCAGGTAGTGCTCCCGCGCCACGGCCAGACTGTTTCCCAACCACTCGCACACGACGTGCGCGGGGAACGTATTCGCCAAGTCGGTTTGGCACGCGGCGCGCAACCCGTGGAACAGGCGCGGCCACGGCTTCAGCCCGGCCCGGCGGAGGATGCGGAGGAACTGCGTCCGCCAGTTCGTCGTCAGCCCGTTGCCCATCCCGTCATCCGACCGGTTGCGGGCGATGATGTGAACCCGGCCGGGTTCCGCGGCCTCGAAGGCGTCGCGGAGGTACGGGTAGAGTTCCGGGAAGATCGGAACCACGCGCTGAGCCTTCCCGGTGTTCTCCGTCTTCGGCGAGCGGACGACGAACCGGTTCTTGTCCCAAAGGATATCGCCCCAGGTCAGCCCCAGGTGCTCACTCGGGCAGCGCAACCCGGCGTACCGGGACAGCGCGACGATGAGCCTCCATTCGACCGACGGGCAGGCGTCGAGGGCGGTGCGGATCGTCGCACCCGAAACGTACTCTTGCCGGTCGGGGTTCCCGCCCGTGGCGGTCTTCACACCGTTGAACGGGTTGGCGGCGATGATCCGCTTCCGCAGGGCGTAGGCGAAGAACTGCTTCGCCCGGCCGGTGTGCCGGCGGGCGGTGTTGAGCGCCAGCCCGTTGGCGAGTTGCTTGCGGTAGAAGTTCTCCGCGTCGGCTTCCGTCAC
>JAYUBA010001496.1:0-2880 GCA_043741075.1 Frigoriglobus sp. | reverse complement strand
CCAGTGATCGAACCCGTAACCCTGAACACCCCACCCGCCGACGGCCAGCGACTCCCCAGTAGCCGGTCCGTCTGCTTCTTGAGGACGCACCCAGTGTGTACTTTCGCACCCATTGTCGGCAACCCCGCCGGCAATTCGCCTCCGGCCAAGTCGCCGCACGAGCGCTTCCAGCCGACCCGGTTCAAGGCCGCCACGTCGCCGCGCCTCTCGATGGAGGTGTCCCGTGGCTGATCGCAAAGCCTGGCGCGAGGCCGAAGCCCAAATCCTCGCCCCCCTCGACATCCGGGCCGTGTATCGCGAGTGGGTCGTCTTCCCCAGCGATACCCCGCTCGCCGGTGACTGGCTCCCCTGCCATGAACCCGATGCTTCGGGTAGCACGCCTACGGCTGCCGCGAACGTCGGTTCCGGTCCCGCGCGGGGACGGTGGCGTTCCCTCCGGGGTCATCGGCTCACCCTCAGTCTCTGGGAGTTCGGCGTCCGGGCCGGTGCCTTCCCCGACCGCCGGGCCGCTCTGAGGCACTACGCGGATCGGGCAAAGGTCGAGTTGCCGCTCGGCACCGAACCGACCCGTCCCGCCGACGCCATCGAGTTCCTCGACCGACGCCCGGCAGCGGATGCGATTCTGAAGACGTGGGCGCACGAGCGGGGCGGGTTCGGCCCGACCGCGATCCAGCAGAACGGCGGCGTCTTCGCCCGCTACCCGGCGGGCGGAGACGAGCGATACGCGCAACACGTCATCGCCTTCCCGACCTTTCACGGTCCGTGGGTGGCCGACGCCGAACCCGTTGGCTGGGTTGTCGCCAACTCGACCGGCGACCCCGTGACCGTCTACCGGGGTCCCGACAAGGAACCCTCGCGCTACGACCCGATGTGTCTGTCCGGTCCCGACCGAGGGTTGCTCGGCGCGCACGCCCTGCGGGCGCTGGCGGCCGAGCGGGACGGAACCGGGCCGGCCGTCGAGGTGGTCTGGAAGGTCGGCGACCTGTACGACCTGCTCACGCTCCACGCGGCCCTCAACACCGCCGGGCTGCTCGGCCCGCACGTCGTCCTCGCGAACTCCGCCGGCCCCCTCGAAGCCGTTCAGCCGGAATGGGCCGAGTTGCTCGCCGGCAAGACCGTGTACGTCGTCCACGACAGCGACCGGGCGGGCCGAAGCGGAGCCGGGCGGTGGGTCGAAGCCCTCGCCCACCGCTGCCCCTCCGTTCGCGATCTACACCTGCCGTTCGAGTTCCAAGAGCAAGACGGCGACGGCCTCCGCGAATTCCTTCACCGGGACCAGAAGACCATCGCGGGCCTGCTCGCGATTGCCTCGGAAACACGCGACGGCGTGCGGGAACTCCCCGCCCGGCCGGTGCCCTCGGCGGTCGCAGTCGCCCCCGCGACCCGGCCCGGCCTGTTCGACACCGTGCCCGATCCGGTCGGGCCGCCGGTGGACGCCGCGCTGGTCCTGCACTTCGCGAGGGCCGAGACCCACCTGGCCGCCGCGCGGCCGGCACTCGTCACCGGGTTCCGCGTGAGCATCAACGCCCTCTCGCGGGCCGGTGCGGCCCTCTACCCGGCAGCCGTGGCCGCCCGGTACAAGGGTTACCGGCTGCCGGAGGAACTCGAAGTGGCCGCCGGCGGCCTCATCATCCCGCTCACCGACGCCCGTGGGACGGAGACCGGGTTCCATCTGGTGCCCGTGGACGGCGGGCCGGCCCGCACCGTCGGGACCGGCATGGTCGCCCCGTTCGGCTGGGACGCGATCCCCGGCATCGTCGTGGTCGCCCGCGACCCGCTCGACGCCCTCGCCCTGTGGACCGTGGGCGTCTGCGCGGTCGCCCTCCCCGATCTCCAGGCCGGTCTGCCGCTGCTGGTCGAATCCGTCCGCGAGCAGGACCTGGCGGAACGCGGGTGGTTCTGCGTCGGGGGGTCCGAGTGGGCGGCCGAGGCGGCCCAGTCGCTCCTTGACGCCGGGATCGAGTCGCACTGGAACCGGCCGCCGGGCCAGTATCCGGGCTGCTACGGGTGGGTGTTCGACCGCATTCCCGCCGTGACCACCCAGACGAACCTGGACGACCTGGGCGACCGGATCGCGGGCCAGATCGAGGCGGACTCGGCGGCCCCCGGCTATTCGCCGAAGCGCCCGCCCGACGACCCGGCTCCGGCCCCGTGCGAGGCCCTACCCCCCGCCGCCGTGGCGGTGCTGTGCCCGGAGCCGGCGTACCGCCAGTACCTCTCCGCTGCGGCCCGGTCGCGCCGCATCTGGGACCCGCTGGAACTGCTGGCGGCCAAAGAAGCGGCCATCGCCGCCGCGAACGGCGACGAGGCCGAGACGAACCGCTGGGTGCGGATCGGCGAACGGGCGAGCGTCGCGGCCAACGAGGAGTGCGCGGCGGTCGCGGGGGCGGCGCGGGCCGCGCGGCCGACCGGCCTCACGGCCCCGGAGAACCTGCTCGCCTACGTCGAGTCCGGCGGCCGCATCTGCGAACGGGTGCGCAACGCGGACGGCGGGATCGAAGACACCGCCTTCTGCAACTTCATCGCGCGGATCGTGAGTGAAGCCGTCCACGACGACGGGGCCGAAGCGGTCACCATGTTTCAGATCGAGGGCACGCTGCAAGACGGCACCCCGCTCCCGGTGATCGAGGTCCCCGCCGATCAGTACGACGACCTGAAATGGGTCACGCCGGAGTGGGGGGCACGGGCCATCGTTTACGCGACGCACTCCGCGCGCAACCACCTCCGGGCCGCGATCCAGTACCTGTCCGGCCGCATCCCCCGACGCACGGTCTACACCCACACCGGGTGGCGGCGGATCAGCGGCCGGTGGGTGTACCTGCACGCCGGGGGTGCGATCTCCGGGGCCGGGCCGGTCGCCGACGTGGCGGTCCAGTTGCC
>JAYUBA010001495.1:0-9406 GCA_043741075.1 Frigoriglobus sp. | reverse complement strand
AGACTCGGCACCAGCGGGCGAATCTTCTCCTGCTTCAGCCGGGCGAGCGTGGCCTGCACGAACGCCTGGTTGCCCGCGAGTTCCGGCCGCGAATTGAGCGCGACCGGGATGAGGTCGTCGATGCCCACGGCCGGGTCGATGACGGTGACCGGCAGCGACGGCGGCTCGGCCGGTTCGACCACCGCGGCCGGGTCGAGGCGGAGCAGCCGCGCGAGTTCGGCGCTGGACGTGCGCCACCGCTCGCGCGCGGCCGTGACCGCCACCTTGCGGCGGCCGAGTTCGACGCGCGCCCGGTTCTCCTCCGCGGGCGGTGCCAAGCCCTTGGCAAGTTGGGCCGTGCGGCGGACCAGTTCTTCCGCCTTCGTTTCGGCCGCGAGCGAGCCGGCCAAGTCGCCGCGCGCTTGCTGCACCGCGAAGTACGCCTCCGCGACCGCGAGCGTCGAGTCGTTCACGGACGACTGCACCGCCGCCTGCCGGGCGCGAAGCTCCTGGCGCGCCGCGAGGGGCGCGTACACGGCGTCGGAAAATGCGAACACCACGTTCGGCCCGAACCCGGCCATGAGCGTGTTGCGGTTCGACCGCGGCAGGTCGCCGGCGAAGTTCTGTTGCGGCCCGGTATGTGCGAAGTAGTCCACGCCGAGCACGAGGTTCGGCACCCACAGCAGGCGCGCGCGGTCGTAGGCCGCAGCGGCGGCCATCACCTGTCGGCCGGCGATCTGCACGTCGAGCGGGCGGGCGTTGCCGAGCCGCATCGCGGTGGCGAGGTTGATCGGGAGCGGGGCGTCGGTCGGTTCGAGGGGCGGAGCGGTCGTGCCGAGGGGAGCGGTCCCGGCCGTGAGCGCCGCGGGCAGCGGCGGTACGCCGGTCGGCGGGAGGCGCGGCGCGCGGCGGGTGAGTGGGTGATCGACGGCGAGTGCGTCGTCCGGCGTCGCGCACCCGGCCGCGGCGCCAAGCCCGGCGGTACACGCGAACAGCGCGCGGCGGATCGCCCCCATGTCCCGCATCCCCCGGCCGCCCCCGGCCCGAACGTGAAGCCAATTCGGCGTGCCCATACCTCCGGGGCGCGGGGTGTGCAACCGCAACTGCGCGGCGAGCCTTTCGTCCCGCGCCTCTGGTGAATAAGCTCAACCTGCCGCGACTGCTTCCCCCCGCGCAGCCCGGCCCCGCACCCGCGAGACACCATGCTCCCCACCCGGATTCGCCCCGTCGGCGCCGCTCTCCTGGCCGCCGCGTGCCTGCTCCTCCCCGGCGTCGGCCGCCCCGCCGACCCGCCGAAGGCACCGCCCCCGCGGCCCGTTCCCGTCGCGACCGAACTGGAGGCGCTGCTCGTCGGCCGGTCGCCGGACGAGGTTCTCGCGGTGCTGAACCAGCTCGCGCAGGAGTGGACCGCGCGGAAGGGCGGGTACGAGGTGGCGCACCACCGCGTTACCGGGTGGGCGGACGCTCTCATCAAGGCCCGGCAGCGGCTCGCCGGACTGACTCCCTACACCGGTGCGGGGCCGCTCGTGCTGCGCGCCGACGATGTCGAACCCGCGATCAAGGCCGCGCAGGTCCGCGCCAACTACGCCCACTCCCGCGTCGCGCACCTCGAATCGATTAAAACCGTACTCGAAACGATCGGGTTCGTGGCCGCCGACTTCGACCGCGCCGCGGCCGACGCGGACGGACACCTCTTCAAGATGAAAATCGCGGCCGGACTGGCGAAGGGAGTGCCGGGCGACACTTTGCCGCCCGCGCTCGCCGCGAACGCAATGGCGGACGCCGCAACGAAGCTGAAGGCGGTCGGCACCGATGTGACGACCGGTGCCGACAAGGCGAAGGCCGACCTCATCCCTCTGGAAAAGGAACTGGCTGGCGCGAAGGTCGCCGCCGAAGCCGCGACCGCGAAGGTCAACGAGTTGAAGGCCGCGCGCGAATCGACGCTCGCCGCGTTCGCGTTCGAGGAGCAGGTGAAGGCGATGAACGCCGAACAACTCCCCGACGAGTTCACCCGGCTCCGCAAGCTGCTCGCGGAGAAGACCGCCGCGATCAGGGGCGACGCGGACGACTACGCCAAGGCGAATCCGGCGGTCACCGACGCGCGGGCGAAGCGGGACGCGGTCAAGGAGCCGCCCGTTCCGGGGGAGGCGTCGGCTGCGACGGGGCTGGAGGCGGCCGGGCGAACCCTGTTCGCCGCCCAGCAGTACCTTGCGGCTCGCGTGCGGGCCGGCGGCGAGCGCGCGGAGAAGGCGACGGCGCTCGTCGCGGCACTCGACGAACTGGAGAAGAAGGCGGTCGCGTATTCGACCACGCTCGACGACGCCCGGCGCATGGCGGGGCAGCTCGCGGCCGTCGCGGCGGAGGTGGCGCGGCGCGTCGGCCGCGGCGACCTCGATACGGCGAAGGTGCCGGAGGGGCTGGCCGAAGCCGCCGGCACCACCGGCGGGCGTGCGAAACTCGACGCCGACGCCGCGGCCGTGCAGGCGACGCTTGCCGACCTCCGCGCCGAACGCGACGCGCTCCGCAAGCCGGACACCGAGACCGAAAACCTGAAGGCGCTCACCGCCACACTCCTCGCGCGGGTGAACGAGCGCATCGACCTGCACACCGACCTGAAGAAGCTCGCGACCGATTCCACCACCGCCCGTAAGGACCGGCCCGACACCGCGCAGAAGCGGATGGACCAGCGCGCCACCGAGCGCATGGCCGCGGAAGCCGGCCGCTGGGACCGCTTCTTCGCCCTCGACCATTCCAAGCCCGCTACCGACATTGCGGTCCTACTCGACGCCTATTACAAGGAATTGGTTGATCTCGACGAGAAGGGCGAGAACCTGAAGCTTCAGAAGGAGGCACTTGAGAAGCTGGTGGACCTCACGCGAAAGGAGGCGGAGGACATCGCGAAGTTGCGCACGCTTTTGGAGAGGCGGCTCGCGCAATCGGAAGTGTGGCAATGGGACAACTGGCTGGCTTGGCGGCTCGATCCCGCCGGGCTGAAGGCGGAAGCCGGCATCTACCACGACGAGGCGGCGCGGCTCACCGCGGCCGGCGGGGCGACCGCGCGGCGCGTGCAAGCGCTCGCCGGCACCGACCAGACCAAGCAGCCCGCGACCGGCGGCGAGATCGGCCAGGCCCGCGGCGAGCTGTTCGAGGCCCGCGCCCGCGGGCTGGCCGCCACCGGCATCAAGATCGGGGTCGTGCTGCTGGCGGCGCTCGTCATCCCGCGGATGCTGATGTCAGTGCTGCGGCGGGCGATCCGCGGCGGCACCGACGCGGCCGGCAACCCGTCGCCGGTGCTGTCGGCGCTCCGCGGCGTGCTGAAGACCGGCGTGTGGATCGCCGCCGTCGCGCTCATCCTCAGCGTCCTCGGCTACGACGTGACGGCCCTTGTGGTCGGGCTGGCGATCGGCGTGCTGGCGATCGCGCTGGCCGCCCGGCCGATGATCGCGGACGTGCTCGGGTCGGTCGTCATCTTCGCCGAGCGCCGGTTCCAGGTGGGCGACGTGGTGCGCCTGGGCGGGGGCGACCCGGCCCGCGTCGTCGGGTTGACGTGGCGCTCGACGGCGCTGAAGAATACCAGCGGGCTGGTGGTCAGCGTGCCCAACCGCAAGGTGACCGAGGTGACCGTGGAGAACCTGTCCCGCGGCACCGAGACGTACGACTCGCTGGCGGTCGCGATCAGCACGGACAAGGACGCGGGGCGGGTGATCGGCGTGATCCGCGGCGCGCTGGCGCAGTGCAAGAACCTGTCGCCGGACCAGGGCGTGACGGTGCTAAAGTTCACCCAGAAGGGGATCGTGAAGGTGGTGGAGTACCGGTTCTGGTGGTTCCTGAAGGACTACGAGGCGCGGAACAAGACGCGGGACGAGGTGTTCACCCGGATCGCGGTCGGGCTGGCGAACGAGGACATGACGGGCATCGAGATCGCGCTCGCGTGAGGGCGATGGGAAGGCTCTCCTCTTGTGGTGCGGGCCTCTGGCCTGCATAGCGTTGGCAGGCGAGACGCCCGCTCCACAAGAAGAGGAACGTTCGGCGTGAACGGGTTCGTGGAGTCCTTCCCGTGCAAATCCTTCGCGGCCGTCGGCACCTGATCCAAGAGCTCGTCTTCTCGCACTGCGGGCGCTGGCTCGCGGCCGGCGGGTCCGGCGGCGGGTTGCACGTCTGGGACACCGCGGATCCGACCGCGAAGCCGCGCCAGCCGAACCCGGACTAGAGGGCCGCGAACGCGCTCGCCTTCCGCACTGACGGCCGGCTGTTCTTCCCCGACCAGGGCAGCCGTTGCTTCCTGTACGATCCCGGTGCGGACGCCGTCACCCGTCTCGGCACGTCACGCGTAATCTCTATTGTCCCCTCGGCCGACGGGGAACTCCCGACCGGCGGGGTGTACCAGGTCGGGCTGTACTTCGGCCGCCGGGACGCCGCGGGCAACGCCGGCCGGCGCGCCGACCGGTGCCTCGCCGTCCGCTTCACCGACGCGCCCTAGGGGGCGGGCACCAAGCCGCACGCGCACTTCGGCCGACTGGCGGTCGCCGAGGCGCCCGCCCGGTGGGCGCAGGTCTCCCGCTACAGTTCCCACAGTACACATCCCTGTGAGTTGAGGGCCGCGCTCCCGGCACCGCCCCTTTGAAAAACGTGCCGTGCCTCTTGTGGTCGTTCGCCGGCACGGTTAGTATGTCCGGTGTTCCGTTCCGGCGAACAACTGTAGGGTCGTCCGGTGTCCTCGCCCAGTTCCTGCTTTCGATGTTCTAAACTGCTCGCCCTCGTCTCGCCGAGCGGCCTGTGTCCGACGTGCGCCTCGAGCGCCGACACGGCGAACCCCACCCTCCGCTCCCCTCCCCTGCCCGAACGCGATCTGCCGACGGCGCCCGCCCGCCCGGCCGCGCCGACCGGAACCGCCGCGCCGGGCCACGACACCGCCAGCGCCCAGACTCCCGCGCCCGGCCTGCCGCACGCCCCGGCCGGCTACGACCTGCTCGAGCGCCTCGGCGGCGGCGGCATGGGCGACGTGTACCTCGCCCGCGAACACGCGTCCGAGCGGCTGGTGGCGATGAAGTTCCTCCGCTACCCCGGCAGCCCGGACGCGGTCGAGCGGTTCCTCGTCGAACTCCGCGCCCTCGCCCGCATCGACCATAAGAACGTCGTCCGCTTGTACGCGGACGACTTCCTCCGCTCCGACCCGTACTTCACGATGGAGTACATGCCGCGGGGGTCGCTGGCCCGCTGCGGCCCGCTCCCGCCGGCCGAAGCGGTGGCGATCGCCCGCGCGGTCGCCGGCGCCCTGTCCGCGGCGCACGCGGAGCAGATCATCCACCGCGACCTGAAGCCGTCGAACATCCTGCTGGCCGCGGACGGCACGCCGAAGGTGGCCGACTTCGGCCTCGCGAAGCGGCTCGACGACGACCTGAGCCTGACGCCGGCCAGCGGCGCGCTGGGCACGGTGCAGTACATGCCGCCGGAGCAGGTCACGTCGCGGAACGGCGAAATCGGGCCGTGGTCCGACGTATTCGGGTTGGGCGCGACGCTGTACCACCTGTTGTGCGGCAAGCCGCCGTTCACCGGGGGCACGTCGCAGGACATCATTATGAAGGTGCTGGCGGAGTCGCCGCCGCGGCTCCGCGACGTGCCGGCGGCGCTGGAAGGAATCGTCTTCAAGTGCCTGGAGAAGGACCCGAAGGACCGCTACCAGTCGATGGCGGAACTGATCGCCGACCTGGACCGGTTCACGGCCGGGGACGTGAAGAAGATCACGGCGCTACCGCTGACGCGGTGGCGGCGCGCGAAGCGGTGGGCCAGGCGGAACCGCCGCGGGGTCGCGGCGGCGCTGGTGGTGCTGATCGCGGTGGCCGGCGCGGCGGTCCTGGGCGCGGCGTTCAAGCCGCAGCCGTCCGACCCGGCGGCGGAGATGCGGCGGCACCTGGCCGAAGGCAAGCCGGTCGAGTTGCTCGGGGCGGACGGCAAGCCGCGGTGGCACCAGTGGCTGGTCGGCAACGCGGATTTCGACCCCGAACCGCCCGCGGGCGGCGGGTTTTCGTTCGCGACCACCGGGACGGCCATACTGCTCCTGCTCCCGGAGTTAGGCATCGACCGCTACCACCTCTCGGTCGAACTCTGCCAGCTCAAAGTCGCGGCCGGAGCCGGCGGGGGGCCCGCCGCGCAAAACGACTACGCCGGGGTGATCTTCGTCCACCAGAAGATCGACGCCGGCGCCGGGGCCAAGCTGTCGTACGCCCCTGCGGTCTGCTTCTCCGACCGCCAGGCCAGCCCGACCGGGCCGTTCCGGAAGCCGTTCATGGGGTACTACGAGTTGGGGTTCGCCGAGGTGCCTCTCAGTTGGGGTGCCCCCTACAAGAAGCAGTGGGCGGTGGGCGAACTCGACCCGGCACCCGGGCTGCCCGGCCCGTGGCGGACCATCGACATCGACGTGTCCCCGGAGGCGATCACCGTCCACCTCCCGGGGAACGCGCGGACCTACACGCGCGACCAGTTGCAGACGCACGCGGACGACAGCGCGCCGGACCTCCGGCAACTGATTCAGCGGCCCGCGCTGCCGGCCCCGAGCGGGCTGGACCCCCGCGGCGCCGTCGGCGTCGTCGCCCACGGCTCGCGCGTCGGCGTGAAGCGGTTCGTCGTGACCCCGATCCTCTCCCCCTGACCACCCGGAGCCGACCGTGCCCCAGAGCAGCATCGACATCACCAGCCCGCAGGCCGGGACGACGCAACCGCTGGTGTTCGTCGCGAACGTGAGCTACGACAATCAGAGCGGCGTGCCCGCCTGGGTGCGCGTGACGTGTTCGTTCATGTCCGGATCCTCTGGGGGCCACACGGTCACCAGCACCGCCCCGGTGGGTGCCGGCCCCGGCACCTTCGACGCCAGCGTCCCGCACACCAGCGGCCAGACCGGCGTGAGCGTGTCGGCGCGGCTGACCCAGTCCGACAACGGCACGGGAGAGTTGTACGCGGCGGATTCGCACGGGGACGTGACGATCGCCGACGCCGCGCCGATCCGGATCACCCGCGGCGGCGGCTTCGGCTCGACGTTCGCGATCTACGTGGACCCCGCGGATAAGAAGGCGAAATCCACCCTCCGGCTCACCGCGAATGGCGCGCTCGTACTCGCCGGGACGTTCGTCAAGACAATGGGCGATATGGTGGGGGTGGTCATCTGCGGCGGTAAGAAGAAGCGCCCGCACACCATCTACGAAGCCCGCGACGGGGAGGTGGTGGTGGACACGACCGTCACCCCCGCGACCTGGACCGCCACGATCCCCGCGAAGGCCCTCCAGGGCGGCCACCCCCGCGGGGCGCTGGTCATCTTGTACGACGCCGACCGGAAATACGTCGCCTCCGACTCGGTCGGCCTCCGCGACTGACCGCCCGCCCTTTCGGCCCGCGGCCACCGAGCACCTTTCGGCCGCGGCGCTGTCCCTATCTATAATCGTGACCACACGCGCCGGCCGGGATCAACCCCGGCCGCTCGCTTCTATTTGAAGGGACACGCTCATGGCCGACGCCATCACCGCCCGCGCGAAAGACTACTCCAAGTGGTACCTGGACATCGTCAAGGAGGCCGGACTGGCCCAGAACGCCGCGGGCGTGAAGGGGTGCATGGTCATCAAGCCGACCGGCTACGCGATCTGGGAGAAGATGCAGCGCGCCCTCGACAGGCTGTTCAAAGATACCGGCCACGTCAACGCGTACTTCCCCCTCTTCATCCCCATGAGCTACCTCGCGAAAGAAGAGGAGATGGCCGAAGGGTTCGCCAAGGAGTGCGCCGTCGTCACGCACTACCGCCTCAAGGCCGAACCGGGCAAGCCGCTGCGCGTCGATCCCACGGCCGAACTCGACGAGCCGCTCGTCGTCCGGCCCACCTCCGAGACCATCATCTGGCGCACCTACAAGGACTGGGTGCAGAGCTACCGCGACCTGCCGCTGCTCATCAACCAGTGGTGCAACGTCGTCCGGTGGGAGATGCGCACCCGCCTCTTCCTCCGCACTTCGGAGTTCCTCTGGCAAGAGGGCCACACCGCGCACGCGACCGCGGCCGAGGCCGAAGCCGAGACGCTGCAGATGGTCCGCGTGTACCAGCAGTTCGCGGAGGAGTGGATGGCGATGCCCGTGCTGGTCGGGCCGAAGACCGACGGCCAGAAGTTCCCCGGCGCGGTGTATACGCTGTGCATCGAGGCCATGATGCAGGACGGCAAGGCGCTCCAGGCCGGCACGAGTCACTTCCTCGGCCAGAACTTCGCGAAGGCGTTCGACGTGACGTTCAAGGACAAGGAGAACAAGGAGGAGTTCGCGTGGGCGACGAGCTGGGGCGTCAGCACGCGGCTCATCGGCGGCCTCATCATGACGCACTCGGACGACAACGGGCTGGTGATCCCGCCGCGGCTGGCGCCCACGCACGTCGTCATCGTGCCGCTGGGCAAGACCGAGGCCGAGCGCGCGCCCAGCATCGCGGCGGCGGAGAAGCTGGCGGCCGAACTGCGGGCGCTCCCCCGCGACGACTTCTTCGGGTACGAGCCGCTCGCGGTGAAAGTGGACGCGTCCGACAAGTCGCCCGGCTCGAAGTTCGCCGAGTACGAGGTGCGGGGCGTGCCGGTGCGCGTCGAGATCGGGCCGAAGGACATCGAGAAGAGCGCGTGCGTGGTCGCCCGGCGCGACGTGCCCGGTAAGGAGGGGAAGCAATTCGGCGTGCCGCTGACGTCCGCGGCCGATCACATCGCGAAACTGCTCCGCGACATCCAGGCGGCGCTCTTCAACCGCGCGAAGGCGTTCCGCGACGCGCGCGTCGTGACCGCGAACACGCTGGAGGAGTTCCAGGCGCTGTTCCCCGCCCGCGAGGAGGGGAAGGAGGCCGGCGCGGAGCCGCTGAAGTTCGTGTACGCGCACTGGGACGGCACGCGCGAGACGGAGGACCGCGTGCAGAAGGAGTACGCGGCGACGATCCGGTGCCTGCCGTTCGACGGCCCGCCGGAGGCGGGCGCGTGCGTGTTCACCGGCAAGCCGTCGGCGCGCCGCGTGGTCTTCGCGCGGGCGTACTGATACGATGGGGTATCCCCGGAGGACGTATCATGGTGAGGACGAATTACATGGGCCGCGTGACTGTGGAAGCGAAGGTCGAGAACGCCATCGACGCGGCGCTCGCCCTACAGGGAAAACTCGACCCGGCCGCGGTCCGTTTCCTGGTGATCGCCGACGCGCTGGTAGACACCGGCGCGTCCACGCTCGGCCTGCCGGCCGCGATGCTCCGGCAACTCGGGTTCGACAAGCCGACTTCCACCCGGCGCTCGCGGAACACCACCGGCGAGTACCAGGTCAACATTTATGGCCCGGTGCGCCTCACGATCCACGGCCGCGACATTACGCTCGACGTGATGGAGGTGGCTGACGGGTGCCCGGTGCTGATCGGGCAGATTCCGCTCGAACACCT
>JAYUBA010001494.1:0-2883 GCA_043741075.1 Frigoriglobus sp. | reverse complement strand
CCGGAGGGGTGCGCGAACGTTCGCGCACCCCTCCGGGGTTGCCGCTAAACGGGGTTGCTACAGAGTGAAGTTGATCCGATTGAACAACTTCTGCACGTGCTTGGCGATCAGGTCGAACTCCAGGTTCACCTGCCCGCCGGGTTTCTTCGCGCCGAGCGTGGTGTGCGCCCGCGTGTGCGGGATCAGCATTACGCTGAACCGCTCCGTCGCCACGTCTACGACGGTCAGGCTCACGCCGTCCACCGCGACCGAACCCTTCGAGACGAGCAAGTCCTCGAATTCCGCGGGGATGCCGAACCAGAGCGTGAGCCACTCCCCGGTGACCGCTTCTTTCAACAGCGTGCCGACGCCGTCCACGTGACCGGTGACGAAGTGCCCGCCGAGCGGGTCGCCCATTCGCAACGCGCGTTCCAAGTTCACGCGGTCGCCCGCGGCGAGCCGGCCGAGCGTCGTCTTCGCCAGCGTTTCCGGCCCGGCCTCGAAATCGAACCCGTCGCCGTCGCGGGCGACCACCGTAAGGCACGCCCCGTTCACCGCGACGCTCTCCCCGATTACTAGCCCCGGCGCGATCGTCGGTTCGGCGACGCGCAGGCGCCGGCCGCCGTGACCGTCGGTCACGTCGCGGACCGTTCCGAGCGCCTGCACTAGCCCCGTGAACATGGGAAGCCTACATACGGCGACGACGGGCGCGCGGATCGGGTGAGCGCTCGCGCCGCCGACGGTCGATACACTACGGAGGGTATTCTAGCAGCTAGGGGACTTCGATGGGGATGCTCGACCACTGGCAGCCGGTGCTCCTGAGCGCGCGGCTCCGCCGCGGGCCGGTGGGCGTGACGGTCGCGGGGGCACCGGTGGCGCTGTTCCGCACCTCGACCGGGGAGCCGGCGGCGGTGTCCGACGTGTGCCCGCACCGGCGCCTCAAGCTGAGCGCCGGCGAGGTGATCGGCGACCGCCTCCGGTGCAAGTACCACGGGTGGACGTTCGACGCGTGCGGCAACGGCGAAAGCCCGGCCGCGCCGAAGATGACCACCTGTACCACCAGCTACGACGTGCGCGAGGGGCACGGCCTCGTGTGGCTCAAGTCGCGCGACAGCGCGCCGCCGTTCCCCGCGATCGACGCGGACGGGTTCTTGCACATCTGCACGCTGGGGCACAGCATCCCGGCCCCGCTCGAACTGGCCGTGGACAACTTCAACGAGATCGAGCACAGCGGCACCGTACACGACACGTTCGGCTACGATCTGGACCGGATGAGCGAGGTGAAGGTCGGGTTCGAGGCGACCCACGACGCCGTCCGGGTGACCAACTCCGGCCCGACGAAGACGCTCGGCCGCGTGTTCGGGTGGATGATCGGCGTCCGGCGCGGGGACACGTTCCACGACAACTGGACGACCCGCTTCTCGCCGATGTACTCCGTGTTCGACCACTGGTGGACCAGCCCGGACGGGGCCCGCGAGGCGATGGTGCGGTGGCGGCTGTACATCTTCTTCGTGCCGCAGGACGACAAGACGACGCGGGTGTTCTCGGTGACGTTCGCGAAGTCGCGGTACCCCGGCCCGGGCGGCGGGCTGCGCCTGTTCCGCTGGCTCATGCGCCGCGAGATCGACCGCGAGATCCGGGCCGACGTGGCGATGCTGCACCACCTGGCCGACTACGGCACCGGTATCGACGGGCTGAAGCTGAGCCGGTTCGACAAGGTGCTCGGCCTGACCCGCGAGCGCATCGCCCGCATCTACCGCGGCGCGCCGGCCGGGCGGTTCGAGTTGAAAGTCGCCGCCGAACCCGCCAGAGTGACGGCTCGCCCGCAGTGCCAACCGGAGTGAAGCGAAACGCATGGCGGCCCCCGACCACTGGCACCCGCTCGTGTCGTCCCGCGAACTGCGCCGGAAGCCCGTGGCGGCGCGGCTCCACGGCCGCGCCCTCGTCCTGTTCCGCACCGCGGGCGGCGCGGTCGGCGCGCTCGACGACATCTGCCCGCACCGCCGCAGCAAGTTGAGCACGGGCACGGTGGTGGGCGAGCGCCTGCGGTGCCAGTACCACGCGTGGACGTTCGACGCGCGCGGCAACGGCGAAAGCCCCGGCACGCCGAAGATGACCGCGTGCGCGGCGAGTTACGACGCGCGCGAGGCCCACGACTACGTGTGGGTGAAGCCGCGGGCCGCGACCGCCGCGTTCCCCGCGTTCGACCTGGACGGGTACACGCGCATCGGCGAACTGCGGCACCGGCTCCCGGCCCCGCTCGAACTGGTGGTGGACAACTTCACCGAGATCGAACACACCACGATCAACCACAAGACGTTCGGCCACGACCTCGGCGGCATCGCGTCCGTGACCGTGCGGACGGAGGCGACGGGCGACGTGGCGTCGGTGTACACGTCCGGCCCGACGAAGCGGATCAACTGGCTGAAGCGCGTCTTCCTCGGCGCGCGGAGCGGGTTCCATTTCCACTCGCACGCGCACACCCACTTCTCGCCGGTGTACACGCGGTTCGATCACTTTTGGGCGACGCCGGACGGCGCGCGCGCGGGGCTGGTGCGGTGGCGCCTGTACCTCTTCTACGTGCCGGTGGACGCCGGAACGACGGACGTGATTTCGTTCATGTACGCGAAGTCGCGGTGGCCGGGCGCGGCGCTCGGGTGGAAGTTCATCGGCCCGATCTACATGCGCGAGACGGACATCGAGATCGGACGCGACACCGCGCTGTTGGGCGGCATCGCGGACAAGAGCACGTCGCTGGAGGGGATGAAGCTGAGCCGCTTCGACAAGATTCTGGGGCTGACGCGCGAGGGGATCGACCGCGTGTACCGCGGCGGGCGTTGAAGGCGAAGAATGGCCCGCTGACGACGCAGACTTCGGCGCAGATGAAATCCGATCAAACCAATA
>JAYUBA010001493.1:0-9416 GCA_043741075.1 Frigoriglobus sp. | reverse complement strand
TGCATCTCGACCAACTCGACGAGGACGCGGATCAGGCGGGGGCGGCTCGGCAGGAAGAGGATGCTCCGCAACCGCGTTTCGATCCGCTGCCGCCGCAGGCCGACCAGCTTCGTGACCGAGAGGGAAAGGTCCGCGCGACTCTCCAGCAGGGCCAGGAAGTCGTCGCCGGGGATCGCCAGCACTTCGCAGTCCTCGACCGCTTCGGCGAACTCCCGGCGGGGTGACCGTCGAGCGCCGCCATCTCGCCGAATAGTTCCCCTTGTTCCACGAACGCCAGGATCGTTTCCCGCCCTTCGAGGGTGAGGTCGTAAATCTTCACCCGCCCTGACGCCAACACCAGCACCGTTTGTCCCGCCTCGGCCGGGGCGTAAACGACGGCCTTCTTCTTGAACTTGCGGACGAGCGCGCGGCGGTTGAGCCGCTCGGCCTCCGGGTCGGAGAGCCGCTCGAACAGGTTGCACGTCTTCAAATACCAGATCGGACCAGCCATCAAGGACCGCTTGAAACTCAGGGGTCGCGAAGTCGGTGGTCTTCATCTTATCTGAACCGACGGACCCGCACGCGAAAGCACTGGTCCGCCGCACGTTGCGCTCGCGTTACCCCCAGAGGCGACTCAGCCGGAGCCACAGCCCGACGAGCCACTTCGTCCTCGGCGTCAGGGTCGAGAACTTCCACTGGTCGGCGACCCGGCGGACCACCTCCGCCCGCGTCGGGTACGGGAAGATCGTCTTGTGAATGTGCCGCAGCCGCCAGCCGTTGGTGATCGCCACCGCGAGCGGGGCGATGATCTCCCCCGCGTGTCGCGCGACCACCGTGGCCGCCACGAGCCGGTCGGTCCCGCGCCGGCAGTGGACGCGGGCGAAGCCGCGCGTCTCGCCCTCGGCCTGCGCCCGGTCGTTGAGGGCGAGCGGAGCGGTGTAGGTGTCGAGCCGGTCGCGCAGGTCCCGCAGTGCGGCCCACCCCATTCCGGCGTGCGCCACTTCCGGGTCGGTGAACGTCGTCCAACTCATCACCCGGTCGCGGGCGTTCAGCCGGACCGGGAGCAGGGCGTTCAGGCACGCGTACTCGGCCTGGGCGTAGGCGGCGTGGGTGAACTGGAACGGCGAACACACGTCCCCGGCCGCGTACACCCGCCGGTTCGTCGTCCGGTGCCGCCAATCGACCCGCGCGCCGCCCGCGTCGAACGCCACACCCGCCGCTTCGAGGTTCAGTCCCTCGACGTTCGGCCGGCGACCCGCCGCGACGAGAACCCGGTCGGCCGCCAGCACTTCGTTCCCCGCCGGTCCCCGAACCTCCGCTCTCAACTCGGAACCGTCGCGCTCGGCCCGCGTCGGAACCGTCCCGAACCGGACATCGACGCCTTCCGCCCGAAGCACCTCGGCGATCAGGGTTCCCGCGTCGGGGTCGTCCCTCGGCGCAACCGGTCCCCGCGCTGGAGGACCGTGACCCGCGAACCGAGCCGGGCGAACGCCTGGGCGAGTTCGCACCCGACCGGGCCGCCGCCGACCACGACCAGCCGCGCGGGTAACTCGGTGAGGTTAAAGACCGTTTCGCTGGTCAGCCCGTTCTCGCGCAGGCCGGGCACGTCGGGTACGTCCGGTCGGCCGCCGGTACAGATCACGGCGCGCCGGAACTGGAGCGATGTCCCGTCCAGTTCGAGCGTTTTCGGCCCGGTGAACCGCGCCGTCCCGAACAGCACGTCCACGCCCCGGTCCCGCATCCCCTCCGCCCCGTCGTGGCGGGCCATCTCCGCCCGGACCCGGCGCACCCGTTCCATCACCGCCGCGAAGTCCACTTCGACCGGACCCGTGCGGACGCCGAACTCGGCAGCGCGGCGGGCCTCGTGCGCGACTGCCGCCGCCGCGATCAGCGCCTTCGACGGCACACACCCGGTGACCAGGCAGTCGCCGCCCAGGTACGCCCGCTCGATGAGGGCCGCCCGCGCCCCCAGAAGGGCGGCCCCGCCGGACGCGACCAACCCGGCCGTGCCCCCGCCGATTGCGACCAGATCGTACACCCCGGCCGACGGGCGGACCGGCCAGTCGGCGGGATGGACCTGCTCGCGCAGCCGGCGATTGTGATCGTCGCCGGGCGGGAGGATCGCGTTCGGCTCCGAAGGGTCATCCACGCGGCGGCTCTCCTTCACAACAGCCCGTGGCCGGGTCGCAATCGAGCGGAGGTGACCCGACGCCGGCCACATCGGGAGCCAGCGACGGGGTGAAACGCGGTCGGCCTTTGGCGCAGGTCATGCGGGCGTACTGGACGACGCCCGCGTCCACGAGCGCGCCCGCCCGCCGCAGGAGGTCGCGCAGTTCGCGCACGTCGAGGCCCTCCAGACCCGGAACCGCACCGAGCGACCGCGCCAACCCGGCGGTCAGCAACTGGCGCTTCAGATCGACGACGAGTTCCCGCAGCGCGGCCGTCTCGTCCGCGCACCCGGTCACGCGAAGCCCGGCCGCGAGGAGCAGCGACTGATACCCGACGGCCGAGCGCGCCCCGCCCAAACAGGTCCACGGGGCGATCCGCCCCGCGAGGTCCGGGGGCAGGTCGCCCTCGACGAGCATGTCCGAGATGCCGACCACGCCGCCGGGCTTCAGCACCCGCGCGAACTCGGCGAGTACGCGTGGCTGGTCCGGGAACGTGCTGACGGCGCACTCGCACACGACCGCGTCGAACGACCCGTCGGGGAACGGCAGGGCCTCGGCCGACCCGGACGCGAACACCGCCGGGGCCGGGAGCGGTTCGCCGGCCAGCACCTGGGCCTTCGCCACGTTCGCCTCGCTGACATCCATGCCGAACGCCGCGAGTCCGAACGCACGGGCCATGAGCCGCGTCGTCGTCCCGATCCCGCACGCCACGTCCAGCACCCGCGCCCCCGGCGGCAGGTGCAGCGAACGGACCAGCCGGGCGGACAGTTCGATCCCGCCGGGGTGGAAGCTGTCGCCCAGCGCCGCCCGCACCCAGTCCTGTTCGTAGAAGGTGGCGCAACACGCCGTCGCGGAGGCCGCATTCGGCGCGTTCATCACAGCCTCCCGGTCGGGCGGTTCACGGCGTTGTACTCGCAGAACGACACCGGGGTGCCGTCGCGGGCGATGATGTGGACGCAGCACGTGTCGATGCGGTCCTGGTCGTAGGTGTGGGCGTCCATGAACGGCTTCACCCCGATGGCGAACAGTCCGTCCCAGGCGTCCGTACCCCCGGTCGGCAGGGTCTCGACCAGAGCGAGTAGCTCGTCCACGGTGCCCTCGTCCAGCGCCGCCAGCGCCCCGTTCGCGAACACCGTGCCGATCAGACCGGACAGACCGGCGGGGTCGTCGAAGGCGTCCGCCGCCGCCGCGATCAGGTCGCGATTCGCCGCGCTCTCCCAGGTCGCGTAGCGCGGCAGGTAGCGCGACACCGGGATCAGTTCGTCCCCGTTGCGGAGGGCCACCGCCAGGCTGAAGCAGTTCGGATCGGAACACGGGATCGGGGTGAAGTCCTCTTCGCGGAACAGCCCGTCGGTCTGGGCGGCGACGAGTTTGGCGACATCGGCGACCGTGACCCGGCGCACCCGGCGCGGGTTCTCGTACCGGCCGGAGTACATGGCCGGCTGGATCATCAACCTTGCGGACGCTCCGGGGCCGCCCGGCCGCGAACCGCAGGAACGCCCCCACCTCGTCGTCGTTGACGCCCGGCGTCAGGGTCATCACCGGGATCGTCGTGACCGCGAGTTCCTCGCAGTGGTCGGCGGCCCGGAGCTTGGTTTCGACCAGGTCGCCGCGCCCGCGCAACAGTTCCAGTGTGGTCCGCTTGAACCCGTCGAACTGG
This sequence comes from Frigoriglobus sp., assembly GCA_043741075.1. Taxonomy (GTDB): domain Bacteria; phylum Planctomycetota; class Planctomycetia; order Gemmatales; family Gemmataceae; genus Gemmata. Next base: position 5,609 of record JAYUBA010001493.1, on the reverse strand, counting down.
AGGTACACCGAGACCCGGCTCCCCCGCGCGGCCAACTTCTCCGCGAACCCCCGGTCCGCGAGCCGGATGCCGTTGGTGTTCACATACACCTGCCGGAAGCCGCGCGCCAGGGCGTGGTCCAAGAGGGCAAAGAACTCCGGGTGGATCGTGGGTTCGCCGCCGGACAGTTGGACCAGATCGGCGTCCCCTTTGCCCTTCGCCAGCAAGCCGTCGAGGAGTTCGGCGAACGCGGCGAGCGTCAGGAACTCGTCACGGTCCGGCGACGAGTCGGCGTAGCACGTCGGGCACGTCAGGTTGCACCGCTGGGTGATCTCGATCAGCACGTTGCAACTGTGGTTCGCCACCTGATCGCCGCAGTGCCGGCCCGACCCGCAGCACGAGCCGAGTGAACTCGCGTTCGAGTCGGCTACGAAGTAGTGCCGGCTGTCACCGGCCAGAAGCGCGGAGAACCGCCCGTGTTCGGGGCACGTTTTGTCCATCCACACCTCGCCGCCCCGCTCGAACACGTCGGCCGGGAGACGGGCCAGGCACTCCGGGCACAAACTCGTCGTCGTCTTCACCCGCCGCCCGGTCCCGAAGTCGGGCGGCGAGCGTTCGGCACCGGCGGTCAGGGGTAACGGGGTCATGCTCGGTCCGTCCGCAACGGCTTCGGTGAACGATTGCTTGTAACATACGACGGTGGGAACCCGGCCCGTTCAAGGGCCGGGTTCCCGGCGGGTCGCGGGCCGCTTCCTGCCCGCGTCCGCGCTTACCGGGTCCGGGTGATCGCGGTCGGCTCGACCCACACGAACTTGCCCTGGGTCTTTTTCACGGTCCCCTTGAGTTCGACCGCCAGCCCGTCGAAGCGGCTCTTGAACAGGTCCGGGTAGAGCTTCTCGCCCCCTTCGACGACGTACACGGTCTCGCCAGCGACCACGGCCATGCCCAAACTGTCCGCGTCGGTGATCGGCCGGACCCCGTAGGCGCACCCGGCGCACGCGGTCTTCCCGGTGACGACGACCGCGTTCGGGTTCCCCGCCGGAGCGGCTCCGAGTTTCATCCCGGTGCCGACAAACGCGGCCGGGTCGGCGTCGAACGCGGCCCGCTCCTTCGCCGAGGGGAACAGGTAGCGCTGGCCCTTGAAGACCGAAGTAAACTCGGCCTTACCGGGCACCTCCTTCTTCGCCATTTTGGCGCACACGACGCAGTTGCCGCCGTTCGCCACGTCCACGCTTGCGTACGTCTTGGGGTCGGCGAGGAACTTCTTCTGCGCCCCCTCGTCGGGGAACAGGTAGACGCGACCTTCGTGTGTGGCCGCGAACTTGGGCGACCCGGCAACCCGCTTGCCGGCGTCCTTGAGACACACTACGCAGTCGCCTTCGAGTGCCGGCGTGAACCTCGCCGGGTCGGTCTCGAACGCCGTCTTCTCGTCGGCACCGGGGAAGTAGTACCGCACCCCGTCGTAGACGCTCACGAACTCCGCCTTCCCGGCCACCCACTTCTTCGCGTTCACCGCGCACACGGAGCAGTAGCACCCCAGTCCCACGTCGGCGGACTCGTACTTCTTCGGGTCGGCCTTGAAGGCGTCCCGCTCCTTCGCGGACGGGAACAGGTAGGCCCGCTTGTCGTGGACGACTGCGAACTCGGCCTTGCCCGGCATTCGCACGCCCATGTTGACGCGGCAGATGACGCAGTCGCCGCCGAGGGCCGGGGCGTACTTGGCGGGGTTGGCGACGAACATCTCCTTCTCTTTGTCCGAAGGGAAGTAGTACACCTGCCGGTCGAACGTAACGGCGTGCTTGTCGGAGCCGGGGACGACCTTCGCCATCTCGACCAGACAGACGGGGCAGTTGCCGCCCAGCGCGGGTTCGGCCGAGTTCGCGGCCATCGGGATCAGAACGACCGCGAGGGTCGCCAGTATGCGGGTGGTCACGCCAGAGCCTTTCGGGTTCGGGGAACGAGATCGGTTCGCGATCCCAGTCAGGGGCGAGTGGTTGGATGGTACGCCGCGCTCGCGTCGGCTTCTGTGAGGCGGCTCACACAGCGATTTTTCTTGCCCGTGCGGGGGACTCACCGCTCGCCGGCGGTCATCGGATCGAGCCGGTGTCGATCGGCGCGGGGATCGGCGCGGGGGCGTGGGCCGCACAGGAGGTGCAACCGGCCGGGGCCGGCGCAACCGCCGGAGCCGACCGCGAGCAGGACGGACACCCGCCCCCGTGCCGACACCCGGCGAGCGCGACGACGAGACCGAGAGCGACGAGACCGAACAAGCGGGTCCGCAACATGTGTGAGTCCTTTCGTGCGGGCCGGAGTGGCCCGTCCTGGGCACCGAGATCGACTTCGCCGCAGGCGTTTTCCGCTGCGACACGCCTTCTATCGTCGGTCGGAGTTCGGCGGTCTGTGAGGTGGCTCACCACTGAGAAGAAAATGACGTGATCGCACAGCCTTCGCGGGCGACCGCATCACCGACCCAAATCGGTCGTCATCAAATGGAGAAAGAGCGGCTTCGGTTGGGCCGGGCGTGCGCCGGAGCGGTGCCGATGGCGCTGCTACCGGTGGTCGCCGTCAACCGCGTGCAGCACCTCGCGGCCGGGTGGGCGAACGCCCGGCTCGCGGGCGGCCTGACCTCCAGCCTTTGATCGGTTCTGGCAACGGATCCCCTCAAGGCCCCCGGCGTGCTTTCGGTTGCCCTCCCACTACTTGTCGGCGAGAGCGATTGGGGCACCCCTCGCATGTCGTACCCGACCCCCAACCCCTTCGCGAGTTTCGCCAGGGTCGGCCAGGTCGGTCCCTTCTTCCCCGCCTCCCAGACCCCGATTACCGACGGACTCAGGTCGCACTCGAAAGCCAGTCGCTTTTTGGTCCAGCCCCGGCGCTCGCGCAGTTTGGTCAACTGTGCGGCGAACGGGGCGAGGTCGAGTCGCTCGCCCTTCGGCCCCCGGAACACTTCGCGGCACCACTTGGGGGCGACGGTCGAGGCCCTGTCGGGCGATGATTCGGGCCGCCGCCGCCGGGTTCACGCCCAGTTGCTCGCCCACCGTGCGGAGACTTTCGCCCCGGCGGTAGCGCGCGGCGATGGCGGTGTAGGCGGTGCCGGCCGGGAGCTTCCGCTCGGCTTCGACCTTCCGCGCGAACTGTTCCCGTTTGCGGGTTTTCATCGACGTGTCCATGCCCAGAGCGTGGAGGTTCCGCAGAACGGTTCCCGTCGAGACGCCGAACGTCGCGGCCGAACGGCGTTGCCCGACTGCATCCTCCGAACTCCCCGGCGACCGAGGGGTCGCGGTCACGTTCGGAGGGGCAAATCCCACAGCCGACTTTTTTTGTCGCGGATGGCGGACAGCACCCGCCGCCCGTCCGGCGTGAACGCGACGCTCCAGACATAGCCCGTGTGCCCACCGAACCGACACTCCTCGCGCCCGCTCGTCACGTCCCACGCCCGGACCGTGGTGCCGTACCCGCCGGACACAGCCAGCTTCCCGTCGGGCGAGAACGCCATACCCCACACCGACTTCGTATGCCCCTTGAACCGGGCCAGTTCCCGCCCGTTTTCGACGCCCCACAGCACGAGTGCCTTGTCCGAGCCGGCCGACAGTGCCAGCCGCCCGTCCGGCGAGAACGCGGCGGCCCACACCGACTGCATGTGCCCCTCGAACAGTCGGACATACTCGCCGCTCGTCAAGTCCCACAACGCCAGCGAAGTCTCCGGGCCGTTGGTCAAGGCCGACTTCCCGTCCGGCGGCAACACGACAGCGTGACGGGGATGGGTATGGGTCGGCCTCGGCTGAGTCAGGGGGTCGGGCGTGCCCCCGCTCGCGGGTGTGCGGCGCGGGGCACGGGGAGGGGCTACTCGATCTTTTCGATGGCGTCGCGAGCGGCCTCACGCACCCGCCGGTCGGACTTCGCCGCCTCCACGACCTTCGCCGCCGCCTTCGCCTCCGCGCCGAACGCCGCCAGCGTGTTCACGGCCGCCCGCCGCACCTCCGGCTCCGGGTCGCCCCGCACCGCCTGCCCCAGCGCGACCACCGACTGCCTCGTGGGCTTCGTGTAGGAGAGGCCCACGGCCGCCGTCGCCCGCGCCGGCCCGTACTCGTCCCGCGCCAGGCTCTGCACCAGAAGCGCCGCCACGGCCGGGTCGTCGGGGGCCACCTCGATGAGCGCCGCAAGCACCTCCGGCACCTGCGGCCACCCGCCCGGCTTGGCGATCTGGCCCTTGAACCACACCAACACGGGCACCGCCGCCCGCCCCTCGGCACCGAGCTCCGCGAGGGCGGCCACCGCCTCCGGTCGGCCCGACGACCCCAGGAACAAGGCGTCGGCCCCGGTGAGCGGGGCGACGAGCGTGGCGACCGGGGCGTACACCGGCGGGTTGACCGCCTTGAGGGTGTCGAGGGCCGCCAGCCGCACCTGGGTGGACGGGTCGAAGAGGGCCTGGACCAGCGGGGCCGTCGCGCCCATCGCCTTCCGGCCCATCCGGCGCAGGTCGTCGGCCGCTTGCACCCGGTCGGCCGGGGCCTTCCCCTTGCTCAGTCGCGCCGCCAGGTCGGCGACCTGAGCGTCCAGCGCGGCCGTGGCGGCGGCGTCGGCCGTCGCGGTCGCGATCTCAATCGCCAGGGCGGCGGCCGGCGTCAGGTCGGGGGCCGAACTCCCCGCCATCGGCTCGACGACCGCCTGGTCGAAGCGGATGATCTGCTCGTCTTTCAACACCTCGAACACCCGGTTGGGGAGCGAGAGGAAGAGGCGGGTGCCCTTGCCCAGGTGGGCCGCGTCGAACACCAACAGGTACGTCCCCGACTCGACGGGGTCGAGGATCATCGCGGTGGACTCGTCGCGGAACCGCGACCAGTCGAACCGATTCCCGCGCTCGTCCGTCAGGCGGACCCCGTCCGGCGGGGCGTAGACGTAGGAGGCCATGAAATCGACGTTCCGGGTGTTCCGGATTTGCATCTTCAGGACCAGGTACTTCGCGCGTGTGCGTGCGGTCGCGCCGGCATTGGGTCCGCCGCCGAGGAGGACGAGTACGGGGTGCCCCACGTTCACGGCGGTGATCCGCACCTCGATCCCGGCGTGGGTGATCCCCTTCGGGTGATCCACGCCGTCGGGCGTCGGGAGGGTGGGTGGTGCCGGGAGGTTTGGCGGTGTCGCGGGCTTCGGGAGGAACGGCTCGCCGACCAGTATGCAGTCCGCGAGGATCACGTCGCCGGCGACGCGGAAGCCGTCGGCCGCGCCGACGTGGAGGCCGGAGCCGAGGCACCGCCCGCGCACGGTCACGTCGGCCCCGGCCGGGAGGCGCGCCGCAGCGGTGTCCGTCTTCGGGTCGAGCCGGCACCACACCCGCTCACCATCGGGCCGGGGACCGGCCCAGCCCGATAACCACCTCGCCGCCCGCCCTCTGCTCGGCGTCGCCGACCATCTTGCCGCTGACGGTCAGCGTGGCCCCGTCGTACCGCCTGGCCCCCTTCTCCAGGTCCGCCCCATAACGGGTGAGGAGGGCGGGGGCACTGAGTTGCTCGCCGTCGCCCGGCGGCGTGCGTGGGGTCGGCGCGGGCGGCGGGTCGGGGTCCGCCTTCGCGGGCGGCTGCGGCTCGGCGGGCGGGGTGGCTGCCGATTGGGCGTCGCCCGGCTTCGCCGGG
>JAYUBA010001492.1:0-2885 GCA_043741075.1 Frigoriglobus sp. | reverse complement strand
CTCGCGCTCGGCCGCAATTCCTTCGGCGGGAAAGGTCTTCTTCCCGAACATCGGGCCGGCGGTCACCGTCTCGCGCGTATCGAAGCGGACTTGCTCCGCGGGCACGTCCTTCGCCACGAACATCCCGCCGACCGGCCACTTCGTCATCACGTCGCCGTCGAGCACCGTGCGGAAGAAGTTGTCCCTGATGCGGCGCATCAGGTAGTCGTTGAAGAGGAGCGACTGCACGCTGGAGAGCGCGAACCGGAACAGGAACGGGCGGACGCGCCGGGGTGCCTTCCCCGCGAGGCACTGCCAGCCGAGATCGACGGTGCCGCCGTCGTGCCCGAACCGCTGCGGGCCGTAGTAGTTCGGCATCCCCTGCGCGCGGATGCGGTCGAGGATCGCGTTCACATCGACGGTGCGGTTCGGTTCGCGAACGAGGATGCGGAAGCGGTTGCCGCGCAGGTGCCCCGGCTTGAGCTTGTTCGTGTGCCGGCCGGTCTTGAGGACGCGAATCCCGTCGCCGTCGATCTTCGCGACGTGGGCTTCGCACTCCTTCGGCACCGACACCCATTGCCGCGTGACCGCGTGCCGGTCCTTGAGGCCGGCGGTGCCGACGTTGCCCGGATGCGTATTCAGTTTCCGCGCAATGGTTTGCGCGAAGAACTCCGGCGCGACGCCGCGCTTCTCGATCCAGAGGTAGAGGTGATCGCCGGAGCCGCACGGCTCGTACGACGGCACCTCCTCGACCTCGAAGTCGTCGTCGTGGACGCGGATGCGCCCGCCGGCGCCCGGCAGGTCGGCGGTGAACAGCGGCGGACTCATCGCGGGGTGCTGCATGGCGGGAACCTACGAGAATGGGTATAGTGTAGCCGCCTGCGGAATCGCATCGCGCTTGAATACTGGAAGCACATGAGTGATTCTGGTTCGATGAGGGTGGTGCTGGACACCGATGTACTGGTGGCGGCTGCGCGCTCCCGGCAGGGAGCGAGTTTTGCCCTCGTCAGTTCCATTCCCTCATCCGAAAGAGACCATGAGTACACTGACCATCGAACTTCCTGAATCGCTGAAGAATCGCATCGAAGCCCTTGCTGCCCAAGAAGGCTATTCGGTCAGCCAGTTCCTCGCCAGTGCCGCCGGCGAGAAGCTGGCGGCCGTGCTGACGATGGACTATCTGCGCCGCGAGGCGAGCGCCGGCCGGCGCGCGGACTTCGAGCGGTATCTGGCGGCAGTGCCGAACGTCGCGCCGCCGGAGCACGACCGTCTCGACTAGCGGACTCCGGGCCGGGCCGGCAATCCTCTCAATCGAGCCAGCATTCCCCTCGATCAATCCCCGCAGCCCACCCGCGCCCACCTCCGCCCGCACCCGGCAGGTCGGCGACCAACAGCGGCCGACTCATCGCGGGGTGCTGCATGACGGCTGGCGCTCCTTTGGAGAATGAGCTACAGTGTTCAGGTAGCGAAGCAATCCCGTTCGGGAACGGCAACGCGCCCCGTCGTAGCTGGTCTGGAGAAGTGAGCATGACCACGGCATCCGACTACTACGAAGTTCTCCAAGTGTCGCCGAACGCGGACGAGGAGGTCATTCAGGCTGCGTATCGGCGGTTAGCGATGAAGTGGCACCCCGACAGGAACCCCGGTGATCCGTTCGCAGTCAGCCAAATGAAGCTTCTCAACGAAGCGTTCGGGGTTCTCTCCAACTCAACGAAACGCCGGGAGTACGATTGGGGGAGACGCACCGGCACGAGCGGAGGAACGGACAAAGACGTTCCGAAGGCGAAGGCTTCAGCGCCACCCGAACCAGAACCGGCCGCGTCTCCGAAGCCCCGCGCTGGTTCGCCTGCGAGCAATGCCGGTTGGTCGCGAGCCATCCCCGATGCGCCGGCGATCTTCGTCGCGGGTGGGATTCTGTTCCTGATCGGGCACTACGACATTCTTTCGGGCAAGTCGCCCGCGGGTTCGCTGGCGTTTCTGCTCACGTGCTTCATCTGGGGCGTGCTATTCGGAACTCCTGCTTACCTCTGCTTTCAAGCGAAGAAGCGGACCGCTGCAAGCGTGGTCGCTACGTTGTTCCTTCTCGCGGCCGGGCTTGATGTCGGGGTCGCTGTTTACAACCGCTACGAAATGGACAAGATACCGCAGGAGCTCAGACCAGAGTTCCCAACACCCTTCGTTGGATCCCCGCTCGTCCGTTCGCTCACAGACCCTGTCGCCTCCTACCAGCCGGTGTCCGATTTCGGGAAGATGCAGGTAAACCCTATCCCCTACCTCACCTTCGACGCCATCGAGCGAGGAATGCGAAACGGTTGGTCGTGGGATCGGCTGGCGTCCGAGATCAAAGAGTTCGGCGGCAATCCTGCCCCCTATCGCCAACCCTACCAACTCGTCCTCGCTCAAAGAAAGCAGGTGTCCAGAGGCGAGACACAACTTGCTTACCTCGTCCGCCGGTCGATACCCGTGGGCAGCGCGCTCGGCAGCACGAAGCACGCCGAGCGATATAGGGCCGCTATCGAACGATTCAACGCCGGGAAGGCAACCCAGGACGACATCGACGTGATCGCCCGGTTCGAGTGGCAACAGGAGATCGACGGCAGTACAGTAAAGGAGGCGGGCAAGGCGAACTAGAAATCCCCAGACGAAGAGGCAACGTCATGCAACTGACTGAGGCTCAGAAGGAACTGTTACTTCATCTTGGTGGCCCGGACGATGACCTCCGAGTCATCTCAGCCGAAGTGCAGGGCGAGCTTGTGCAACTCGGCTTGGTGTACAAGCGCGACGATGGCCCGTGGGATCTGACCGACCAGGGTGAAGATCTCTATGACCGCTTAACTGCGAGGAAGGGCGCGTAGGTTCGATCACTCCACAACTATACTTCGAGCGGCAGGGCGTGAGCGATTTTGGCG
>JAYUBA010001491.1:0-2889 GCA_043741075.1 Frigoriglobus sp. | reverse complement strand
TCGCCGAGGATGTCGTGGGCGGTCTGCACTTCCTTGTAGCTCGCGTCCGCCTGCTTGTCGCCGGGGTTGCGGTCCGGGTGGTACTTCTTCGACAACTTGCGGTACGCCTTGTTGATCTCCTCCGCGGTCGCGGACTTGGAGACGCCGAGCACGTCGTACGGGTCGCGGGGCATGGTGGTGTCGCGGTCGTGAGCGGTGGAACGTATCGGACCATTGTACTTGTGGGACGGGTTTTCAGCCTGTCCAAGCACGACAGGCTGAAAGCCCGTCCCACACAGAAGTTGATTCCGCGGGCGGATTCGGCGCTTGACACAGACGTTACAAGTGCATTACCCCATCTTGAGGGGCGTTTCCCGACGAACCCGTTGGGCAGGAACGCATCGAGCCGCGACCGGGCGGGAGCGGGCCAATCACCTCTCGCGAAGGTGGCTGGCCCGCTCCCGCCCGGTCGCGGCTCGATGCGTCAGGTCGCGATCACCCGCACTTGGCGACCTCGGCGGCGCGGTTGGTTCGCACCAGTTCCACCAGCGCGTCCACGCTCAGGCCGATGTCCGCGAGCAGTTCGTTCCGCTCCCCGTGCTCGACGAACTTGTCCGGCACGCCGCGCCGGACCACGTTCCGCGTGTCGAGGCCGGCCGCGTTCGCGGCTTCCAGCACCGCCGAGCCGAACCCGCCTTCGAGCGTGCCCTCTTCGACCGTCACCACGAGCGGCAGCGTCTCGACCGCGCGGAGGATCGTCTCCTTGTCGAGCGGCTTCACGAACCGGGCGTTGACGACGCCCATGTGAATGCCTTCCGCCTTGAGTTTCTTCGCGGCGGCCGTGCAGTTCGAGAGTAGCGTGCCGAACGCGACGAAGCACCCGTCCTCGCCCCACTCGATCACCTCCGCCTTGCCCAACTCGATTGGTGAGAAGGGCGCGGTGCGCTCGACCTTCTCCAGGTTCGTCTTCGGGTACCGCATCGAGATCGGGCCGGTGTGCTTGAGCGCGAACTTGAGCATCGGCTGAATGTCGGCCTCGTCGCCGGGGGCCATGCTCACCATGTTCGGGAACAGCCGCATGTACGGGATGTCGAACACCCCGTGGTGCGTCGGCCCTTCCGGCCCGGTCAGCCCGGCGCGGTCCATGCAGAACACGACGTGCAGGTTCTGGAGGCACACCTCCTGGAAGATCTGGTCGAAGCTGCGCTGGAGGAAGGTGCTGTAGATGTCCACCACCGGCGTCATGCCGGCCTTCGCCATGCCGCCCGCGAACGCGACCGCGTGGCCCTCGCAGATGCCCACGTCGAAGAGCCGGTCGGGGAAGTCCTCGCGGACCTTCTCCAGCTTGTTCCCCTGGCACATCGCGGCCGTCAGCACGGCGACCTTCGGGTCGTCCTGCATCGCCTGGTGCAGCGCGAAGCTGATGGCGTCGGTGTAGCCCTTCGCGCCGCCCTTCTTGAACGACACGATGGCGCGGTCCGGGCCGACCTGCTCGAACACCGGCGGCGTGTGGTACGTGACCGGGTCCTCCGCCGCCTGCGGGACGCCGTGCCCCTTGTTCGTCAGCACGTGCAGCAGGATCGGCCCCTTCTGCCCCTTCAGATCCTTCAGAATCTTGCGGAGTGCGGGCAGGTCGTGGCCGTCCACCGGGCCGAAGTAGCGGAACCCGAACTCCTCGAACAGCATCCCGTCCTTGAGCCACGCCTTGAGGCCGTCGCGGAGGGCCTCGAGCGACGCGCGGGCCGCCTCCCCGATCAGGGGAATGTTGTTCAGAATCTGGTTGAGCCGCCGCTTCCCGCCCTGGTAGAGACCGGTCATGCGGCACTGGTCGAGGTACTTCCCCAGCCCGCCGGTGCGCGGGCAGATGGACATCTTGTTGTCGTTGAGAACGACCAGCGTGTTCTGGTTCATCCCGCCGATGTTGTTGAGCGCCTCGAACACGATGCCGGACGGGAACGCGCCGTCGCCGATCACCGCGACCGCGTGGCTGTCCGTGCGGCCCATCAGTTCGTCGCCGGCCTTCAGCCCGGAGACGGTGGACACGCTGCACCCGGCGTGGCCGGTCATGAACAGGTCGTACTCGCTCTCGCCGGGGTGCGGGAACCCCATCAACCCGCCCTTGGTGCGGATCGTGTGGAACCGGTCGTACCGCCCGGTGATGAGCTTGTGCGGGTAGACCTGGTGGCCCGTGTCCCAGATGAGCCGGTCCTTGTCCCTCGCGAAGTCGAAGGTGAGGTGCAGCGCCAGGGTGAGTTCGACCACGCCCAGGTTGCTGGCGAAGTGCGCCGGCCGGGTGGTGAGGACGCGGATCAGCTCGTCGCGGATCTCGTGGGTGAGTTCCTGCAACTGCTCGTCCGTGAGCGTGTGCAGGTCGTGCGGGGACTTGATCTGCGGCAACAGCTTGGTCGTCATGATCGAACCTCTTGGGCGAGCCGCCGGTGAAGATCGACCGGTGTGTCCACACGCCGGCCGGCAGCCATCACGTTCCCCTACCGATCCCTGTCTACTACGTACCGGGCCAGGTCCGCGAGCAGCGTGCTACCGAGTTGTTCGGCCGCCGCGACCGCGTGTCGGCCCAGTTCCACCGCCCGCCGGCGGCTCTCCTCGACGCCGACGAGGCCGGGGTAGGTCAGCTTGCCGCGGGCGGCGTCTTTGCCCACCCGTTTCCCGGCCTTATCGGCCGTGCTCTCGACATCGAGTAAATCGTCGGTCACCTGGAACGCCAGCCCGAACGCCGCGGCGTAGGCGTCGGCCGCCGCCAGCGCCTTCGGGTCCGGTCCGGCGGGCCGCTCGCCCTGCGCCGCGAACACGCCCATCCGCAGCGCCGAGCGGAACAGCGCGCCCGTCTTGCGGGCGTGGATGTTCTCTAAAGAACCCACCCCCCAGCCCCCTCCCTGCAGGGAGGGGGAG
>JAYUBA010001490.1:0-2891 GCA_043741075.1 Frigoriglobus sp. | reverse complement strand
AGCGTGTTGGTGGCATGGTCCAGGTTCGCCACGAAGGCCGCGAGCATCCGCTTCTGCGCGTCCGCTGCACGGTCCGCGACCAGCGCGGTGAAGTAGTTGGTCAGGTCGTCGCGGGACATCGGCCGGCGGGCGAGGGCCTGCACCTGCTGCTCGAACTCGTCCATGCGGCGGGTGATGACGCCGAGCTTCTCGCGGGCGTCGGCGACGCGGCGTTCCATCGACTCGTTGTGGAAGATGGTCAGGCCTTCGGTCGCGGCGGCCCGACCGAGTGCCAGGTTGAGCGTGTTCGCGCAAACGACTCTTTGGGTCGTGGCGATCATTCGCAGGGCACGCGACCCGTCGTGCGAGTTGGCGAGGAGGATGTACGGCCGAATCTCGTCGTCACCGGCTGCCCGTAGCGTCTTGGGCAGTCGGGCAAGCATCCAGATGAGCCGACCGCCCTTGAGGGCACCAGCGGTCTCGAAGATCGCCAGGCGCTCCTGCACGATGGCGTCGAAGAAGTCGAAGGCCGACTTGTTTTGGAAGACGCGGTAGCTGTGGCTCACGACGCCCAGGACCGCTCCGGTGTCGGCGCGGACGTTCGCGCGGCGGCCGGGCACGTCGCGGTCGATGCCGTCGCGGCGGGCCACCAGCGGCCACTGCTCGACCGACCAGTCGAGGGACGCGAGCCGAATGGCCTCCTCACTGTTTTGGGCCTCCGCGATGGTGACGCCCAGGCGGTGCCACGGCGGGGTGCCGACGGTGAAGACGGCCGGCTTGCCCGTGGAAAAGTCGATTTCGTGGGCCATGATTCCCTCCGGTTCGAGCTTCAGAACCCGCACATCCCCTCCGCTACAATTATACCCCATCGACACATTTATGTCAAAATTGGCAGACGCGATTGATAAGAGCGGCGTTTGCTCTGGAGTTTCGACAGAGTGTGTCGGTAGACTGTCTCCGTCTCTTTCTCTGAGGACGTGTTGTGAAGCCCCCACCGACCGAAACTTTCGGACAGCGCGTTGCCCGCTTGCGGATCGCCGCCGGCCTGACGCAAGAGCAACTGGCAACGAAAGCCGAACTCCCTGCCGGGTCACTCCGCAACTACGAGTACGACCATCGGCGGCCCCGCGCGGACGCGGCTCTGCGACTTTCGCGGGCACTGGGCGTGACGGTGGAGGAGTTGTTGGTGCTGCCGTCGAGTAAGCCGGCGCGGGCGCAGGCTCAGGACGCGCCGGGGCTGCGGGGGTTGAAGCGGGCGTGGGCGCGGGCGAAGGGGGATGAGCGGCGGCAGTTCTTGGAGTTCGTGGCCGAAGAGGGTGCGGGGCAGAAAGCGACAGCGGGAACCAGCGACGTTGCGAAGGTCATTCGCGCACCGTCCGCGAATCCGAGTGAGCCGAAGAGTGAGGGCGGAGTTCGGTCCCGCCGGGACGATCCGGCAAAGAAGAACAAGAAGTCCCGAAAGTAACCGGGCGGCTCGCGGGACGAAGTTAGGGTGGTGGGACCGTCGGTTTCTGTTGAACTCGGTGAGGCGGTCTGTGTTTGCCCCTTTCACGAACCCGCCACCTGGTGAGATCGGGGCGGGTTCGGCATCGCGAGCAACCCGATCTCGCTCGCGGATGCCTGCCACAAGGCGACCGGCGGTGCCGACTTTAGGAAGCGGTTGCGGCGTTGAACTGGTCGGCTAACGCCCGGAAGGCGGCCGACCGGTCCGGCCCGACCCCGGTGAACCCGACACAAGTCACCCGGACGCAACCCGGACGCCGGTCAACGAACACGGGGCCGCCGAGCAGGGAGACGATTTCCGGAACCTCGACCTCTCGGTGGGAAACTGCGGGGAACGCTCTACCCTCGTGCCGCTCGTTCCGTTGTTTGTCGCTCATGGGTGCCCCACAACCGGTGCGATTGTCATTATGTAAGGCTTCTCCCCGGCCCGTCGAACAAAACTTGAACCATCTACCAGAGCAGGGAACTGTCGTCGGCAGACGCTCAGATCGTCCCCCCGGTTCGGATCGTTCGCCCGGAAGCGGTCGTCTTTCTTCACGGTGTTCACGCTTTTGTGGGACGGGTCCCCCAAATAACGAATTGTGTGGGCTTAGTGTGGGAATTTTAGAACGCGGGGAAAATCCACCTCTCCTGTAATGCAAGAAACCCCTAGAAAACTAGGGGTTTCTTCGAGTGGGCAGTCCCGGGGTTGAACCGGGGACCTAGCGATTTTCAGTCGCTCGCTCTACCAACTGAGCTAACTGCCCCTGAGCGTACTCTGGTTATAAACGGCGCGCGGCGGAGCGTCAACCACACCGCGCGGTCTTGTCGGCGGACACATGCGCCCCGCGCCGGGTTCACTCACCACCCGCGACCGGGTTGAACTGCCGCGCCACGCGGACCATCACCCCCGCGAACGTCCCGATCGCGGACAGAACCACCATCGCGGAGATCGTGCCCGGTTGGGCGAAGCACGCGAACACCTCCGCCGTCCACACCCGCTTCGGCGGCTTCGGCGCGTCGCGCCGGTCGTGCAGCGCCAGCGCCTCCGCGGTCGGCTTCAGCACCGCCGCCGGCACGCGGTCCCCCGGCTTCACCTCCGACGCGTTCACGCCGTACGGGGTCGCGTCCTCATCCTCGTCGGTCCAGGTGCGGGCGGCGTCGAACGGGTGCGCCGACTTCTTCGGCTTCCGCGGCGGTGCCGGTGCGGGTTCGGACGGTTCGTCTTCGACCGCCTCGGCCCGCACGCGTTTCTTCGGCGCGGGCGGGTCGTCGGCGATCAACACGTTGTAGCCCATCAGTTCGCCATCGAGCGGCGTCGAGATCGGCTTCATGTCGCTCGTTTCCACGGGCGCCGGTGCCCGGTCGCGACTCGAAGGCGGCGTCGCGTCCAGCGCCTTCGGCTTCTTCTTTTTCTTGCGCTTCAGCAG
>JAYUBA010001489.1:0-2893 GCA_043741075.1 Frigoriglobus sp. | reverse complement strand
ACGACTTTCGACCTGACGACTTTCGACTCCGAGATGAACCCGCCCGCCCGCTGTCCCGTAGTACCGGTGTGTGCTAGAACGGCAGTAGTCCCTTCACCGGTCCGGGGTTCCGCAGTCATGGCCGAACCGACCCACTCGCCGTCGCTCCCGTCCACCGCCGACGCGGCCCCGTACGTCCCGGTGTCGTGGATGGCGGTGGCCGCCCTCGCCGTGTCCGGCCTGTTCGCGCTGCTCCTGCTCGCGTTCGGGGCCGCCGCGTTCAGCAACAAGAAGCAGCTCTTGATGGAGGAGCGGCTGCTCCTCCTGCCGGTGATCGCCGTGGTCCTCAGCTTCGCCGCGCGGCGGATGATCCGGAACTCGGAGGGCACGCGCGCCGGCGTGAACCTGGTGGACACCGCGTGGTGGCTCGCGCTGATCCTCGGCCTGTGCTACGTCGCCTACCTGTTCGCCATCGACTACGCCGTCCGCAAGGACGCGCGGGGCGAGGTGGACAAGTGGATGGGGTACGTGGCCCCGGCGACGCCGAAGGACATCCGCTGGGCGTTCTGGCGCACGCTCCCGCCCGGCGCACGGCAGGGCGTCTCGCCGGACGACGAGTACCAGATCGAGGCCCGGTTCCGTGACGAACTGCTCACGTTCCGCAACTGCGACCTGCTGCGGCTGGCGCAGCGGAACCGCGGGGAGTTCGAGTACGTGCCCGGCGGGGTGACGTGGTCGTACAAGCCGGGGACGATCGACTGCACCGTGACCGGCACCGCGACGTGCCCGGAGGGGACGTTCCCGGTGATCGTCCCGCTCAAGGGCGTCGAGGGGGTGACCGGGGGCGACGGCGGGGCCGGGCGCCAGTGGATGATCGTGCGCCCGTCGGGCGGCGGGTTCATCGACCAGCGCACCGCCACCCGGACCGCGTACGGCTGGCGCCTGCTCGACCTCGAGATGGACGGCGGCGGGTTCGGCAAGGGCTTCGTCGGTCACCTGGCGGCGGGTCCGGGCAGCCGCGCCTACGCGTACCGCGCGTTCGTCGCGCCCGGCGGCGACCGGCCGGGGTGGGGCGCGGTGGCGATGGACCCGGTCGCCCAGTTCGCGTTCGCGATCCCGGCCCAGGCGCTGGGCGACGCCGGGTACGCCGACTACATGGCGAACCAGTTCTACAAGCTGCCCGGCGGGGGCGAGCCGTCGCCCGACCAGAAGACGAAGTTCGCCGCCTCCTGGAGCGCCCAAGGCGTCCGGCTCGCGGGCGACAAACTGAAGGACCAGGGCGGTGGGGCGGTCGATAAGGAGGACGTGCTCGCGCTCACCGACACCGCGGTCGAGGTGCGGGTGCCGGTCGAAATCCCGCTACTCAGCACCGGCAAGCTCGAGGTCGCCCGCGGCCGGGTGGTCGTCGCCTGCACGGACCCGGCGCTCCTGGCCGAGCTGAAGCAACTCAAGGCGTCGGCGAACCCGAGCCAGGGGACCGTCAGCCCGCCCGTAGACATGACGCGGCGGAAGGTGGCGTGGCGGGTGGTGCGGATCGAGTCCGACCTGGCCCCGGTGAACGTCGCGCCGAGCGGGCCGGGCGGAATGCCCGGCGGTCCGGGCGGAATGCCCGGTGGAGGGGGAATGCCCGGTGGAGGGGGAATGCCCCACGGCTGACCGGTTCCGCCCCGCGCGGGGCACTCCGGGGCGCTACAATTGGAGATCGCGACCTGTCGCCCCCGAAGCGGGGCTTCACGGCCGCTGCCGTCGGCCCTCGCGACCTGTCGCCCCGAAGCGGGGCTTCACGGCCGCTCCAAGAGCCACACGGCTACCCCAGGAGACCCCACATGCCCCGCTCGGCCGACGGCTTCTGCACCATCGACGCGGCCCTCGACGAACTCCGCGCCGGCCGCATGATCGTGCTCGTGGACGACGAGCACCGCGAGAACGAGGGCGACCTCGTGATGGCCGCCGAGGCGATGACGCCGGCCGCCATCAACTTCATGATCCGGCAGGCGTGCGGGCGGCTGTGCGTGTCGTTCTCCCGCCCGCACGCCGAGCGGGTCGGCCTCGACCTCCTCCCCGGCGTCCACCTCGACCCGACCGCGACGCCGTTCACGCACAACTTCGACGCCCGGTACGGCGTCACCACCGGCATCTCCGCGTTCGACCGGTGCCGCACCGTGCGGGTGTGCGCCGACCCCGCGTCCGGCCCCCACGACCTGGTGCGCGACAAGGGTCACATGGACGGCCTGATCGCCCGCCCCGGCGGCGTGCTGGTGCGCGCCGGCCATACCGAGGGCAGCGTCGATCTGTGCCGGCTCGCGGGCCTGCGCGAGGTGGCGGTCATCTGCGAGATTCTGAACGAAGACGGCAGCATGGCCCGGTTGCCGGACCTCCGCGGGTTCTGCGAGAAGCACGCGCTGAAGATGTGTACCATCGCGGACCTGATCGAATACCGGCGGCGGCGCGAGAAGCTCATCACGCGCGAGATCGCGCTAAAACTGCCCACCGACTTCGGCACGTTCGACCTGTTCGCGTACTCCTCGCTGGTGGATCAGGAGCCGCACCTCGCGCTCACGTTGGGCGGCATCGGCGTCACGACCGGGTCCGTCGCTGACGCTTCCGGCTCGTCGGGCATCCGCGTTCAGGCGGAACCGGTGCTGGTGCGGATGCACAGCGAGTGCCTGACGGGCGACGTGCTGCACTCGGCGAAGTGCGACTGCGGTCCCCAGTTGCAGTACGCGATGCAGCAGGTGGCCGACGCGGGCCGCGGGGTGATCGTGTACATGCGGCAGGAGGGCCGCGGCATCGGGCTGTTGAACAAGCTGAAGGCGTACAAGCTTCAGCAGGAGGAAGGGTTGGACACGGTGGAGGCGAACAAGCGTCTGGGCTTCGCGCCGGACCTGCGGCACTTCGGCATCGGCGCGCAAAT
>JAYUBA010001488.1:0-2902 GCA_043741075.1 Frigoriglobus sp. | reverse complement strand
TGCTCCGGTACCACCAGAGGCGCAACACTCAGGCCGCCAAGTCCCACAAGAAACAGCGGCATAAATGCGTCATCTGAACCCGCGCTGTACTGCTAATGGCTTCCCACACCGTTGGTCTCGGCGGTTGACCAAGAGGCAATTCGTGTGGGTATTCGAGTTCGCCCGGAATGTCCTCTCGCAGGCCGAGCAAAATGAGCCGTTTGCGGCGCTGAGGCACGCCGAGCGTCCCGGCGTCCACAACGCGAACGGGGGTTGTAACTCGGTATCCGGCCGCGCCGAGAACCGCAACCGCGTCGTCGAGAACCAGCTTCGTCGCACCCGCAAGCATCCCGGGGACGTTCTCCATCACGAACGCCTTCGGTCGGACCTCGGTCACGATGCGGGCGAACTGGCGGACGAGTGTGTTGCGCGGGTCCGCGACATCTCGCAGGCCCATGTTGCTGAATCCCTGACACGGTGGCCCGCCCACGATCACATCGACTTCGCTCGCGCCGCCCAGCGCCGCGAAAATATCCGAGCCGGTCAGGTCCGCGACCGACCGGCAGAGAGTCGCGCCGTAAGGGAAATTTCGCTCGTGCGTGGCGACGTGGTAGCCGTCCAGTTCGACGCCGAGAGCGACATCGAAACCGGCTTGCTCCAAGCCGAGAGACATCCCACCCGCGCCACAGAACAGATCCACGGCGACCGGTCGGCCGTTTCGGATTTCTTTTTTACCTTTAGCCACGCGACGCCTCTTCCGAGTTCATCCGCGCCGTGCCCAGTTTGCACCTATCGCGGATGCAGCACTCGGCGCAGTTTGGCTTTCGCGGTAAACACACCTTGCGGCCGTGAACGACCATCGCAATGTGGAGTTCTCGACTCACGCCCGCGGGAATGAGGAGCGGCAGCCGGGCTTGCGCCTGATAGTGCTTCAACCCGTGCGAAATTGCTCCCATCCGCTCGGCGATCCGTTGCACGTTCGCATCGACCGGGAACACGTCCAAGTCTAAGCTGTACATCATGACGCAAAACGCCGACTTCGGCCCCACCCCCGGCAAGTTGGTCAAGAACAAAAACGCCTCCCGCGCGGTCATCTCGCGGAGTCGTTGGGTTGGATTGTCACCACCTTCGGCAATCAACGCCAGCGCCGTTCGCTTTATTTGGCTGGCCTTCTTCCTCGCCAAGCCGCCCGACTCAATACAACCCAATATCTCCCCAACTTTCGCCCCGGCCATGTCGGAGAGCGTCGGAAATTGAGCGACGAGCCGCTGGTAGGTCCGGCGGTACTGGCTATCGGTCGTTTTCGCGGAGAGCAGGATGTAAAAAATTTCCCGCGCGGGATCGCGGTAGTTGCCGAGGCGTGGGACGCCGTGCGATTCGACGAGGCTCGTGGCTATCTCGGCGAACCGCGCGGGCCACGCGGAGCGAGATGCTCGCGCCCGTCGTCCGAGAAGCTGGATGGTGAGGCGGCTCATACCTGCAACTCCGTTGCTCACGCGCTTTCGCGGTCGGGCTGCTCCGGCACCGCCGGCCGCGGCTCCCGCTCCACGAACCGCACCTTCACCGTCGGGCCGGCGATGTGGTGTAGCAGGTGCTTCGGCAGGTGACACCGCACCACCACCTCGTTCGACTCGTCGCGGAACTCCTGACGGTACACCTCCGCGTGCGCGTTCAGGAACGCCAGCACCTTCCCGTTGCCCGAATCGGTGATGACCTCCGCCTCCGCGAAGTCCGCCGCCAGCGCCTCCATCACCGCCTCTTCCAGCTTGTCGATGCCCTCCCCCGTCAGCCCGCTCACCGCCACCGCACGCGGGTGGTGCGCTTCCAGCACCGTCAGCAGCGAACGGTCGGCCAGCTTGTCGATCTTGTTCAGCACCAGAATCATCGGCTTCTGGTCGCACTCCAGTTCCTTCAGAACCGAAGTCACGGCGCGGATGTGGTCCTCCGCCTGCGGGCTGCTCGCATCGACCACATGAAGCAGCAGCTTCGCGTGCCGCGTCTCGGACAGCGTCGCCTTGAACGACGCGACGAGGTGGTGAGGCAGGTCGCGGATGAACCCGACCGTGTCGGAGAGCAGTACGCGGCCCCAGTCGCGGATGTGCCACTGACGCGTCCGCGTGTCGAGCGTCGAGAACAGTTGGTTCTTCACGACCACGCCCGCCTTCGTCGCCGCGTTCATCAGCTGCGACTTGCCCGCGTTCGTGTACCCGACCAGCGAGATCGTGTGTTCTTCCGCGCGGCTCTTCACCTCCCGCTCCTTGCGCGCCGTCACCTCGTTCAGCTTCTGCTTGAGGTCGCGGATGCGGTGCGCCACCATCCGGCGGTCCGATTCGAGTTGCGTTTCGCCGGGGCCGCGCAGGCCGATCCCGCCGCCCTTCTGACGCGACAGGTGGCTCCACATCTGCTTGAGCCGCGGGAGCGAGTACTCGAGCTGCGCCAGTTCCACTTGCAGCTTGGATTCGGCCGTGCGGGCGCGGCTCGCGAAGATGTCCAGGATCACCTCGCTGCGGTCGAGCACCTTCACGCCCAGCGCCTGTTCCAGGTTCCGCGCCTGACCGGGGTGCAGGTCGTTGTCGAAGACGACCACGTCCGCGCCGGCGGCGTCCACGATCTCCTGAAGTTCGCCCACCTTGCCGCTGCCGATGTAGGTGGCGAGTTGGATGTCGTGGCGCTTCTGGGTGAGTTGGCCCACGACCGCGGCGCCCGCCGACTCGACCAGGCCGCGGATCTCGTCGCACGGGTCGGCCTCGTTCGCCCACGGCCGGTCCGGCAGCGCCACGCTGACCAGGACCGCCTTTTCGCTCGCGACCGAGAACTGTTCCCGCTGGGTGTCGAATGCCTTGCTGATGGTATGTCCTCCGGCGCGGTTCGCGCCGCCCACATTGTAAACCAAGTAGACCTAACCCCCCAACCCCCTTCCCTG
>JAYUBA010001487.1:0-2902 GCA_043741075.1 Frigoriglobus sp. | reverse complement strand
GATGGACCGCGGCAGCACGCAGACGGTGGGCATCGTGAGCGACGCCGAGCCGTTCCTGCGGGCGCTGGTCGCGGAACTGGACCGGGGAGGGGCGGCGTGAGCAAGCCCTACGACGCGACCGGGAAACACCTCCTCGAAGCCGACCCCGCCGGCTGGGCCGCGCTCCTCGGCGTCGTCCGCCCGCCGGCCAAAGTCGTGCTGGCCGATTCGGAACTGTCCACGGTGTCGGCGGCGGCGGACAAGGTTCTCCGCATTGACGACGCGGTGCCGTGGCTGGTGGACATCGAGTTCCAGTCGTGGTCGGACGCCGGGGCGCCGCGACAACTGCTCATGTACAACGGGTTGCTCCACGAGAGGCACAAGCTGCCGGTCGCGTCGGTGCTGGTCGTCCTCGCACCGCGGGCCGACTCGCCGGCGTACTCGGGTGTGTACGCCGTGGCACCGCCGCTCGGGCCGGCGTGGGCGTTCCGGTACTCGGTGCTGAAACTGTGGCATCTGCCGGTGGCCCCGCTGCTGGCCGGCCCCGTCAGCCTGCTGCCGCTGGCGCCCCTCGCCGACCTGACCGGGACGGCGCTGCCGGCCGTGGGGGCGCGGATCGGCGAGCGGTTGAGGGCGGAAGCCGACCCGCTCACGGCCGACAAAGTGGTTACAATGCTGGCGGTGCTGATGAAACTGAGGTACGACGCCATGACGACGGAAGAGTTTCTTCGGACGATCCCCGACCCCGAGGAGTATCCGGGGCTCAAGATGTTCATCGACCAGGGCAAGTTGATGGAGGCGCGTCACGTGCTACTCCGCCAAGGTCGGAAGAAGTTCGGCACGCCGACCGCCGCGCACGAGGCCGCGCTGACCGCGATCACGGACCTCCCCAGGCTCGAAGCGTTGAGCGAGAAGCTGCTCGACGTGACCACCTGGGACGACCTGCTGGCCGGCGAGTAGCTCCGCTCACGCGTCCACGTCCCAGATCACCACCTGCCCCTTCTCCCCGCCCGCGGCGCAGGTGAGGCCGTCCGGCGCGAACGCGACCGCGGTTACGCGGCCGATGTTCCAGTTGTATGCCTTCTCCTCTTTCCCGTGGCCGGCGTTCCAGAAGCGAACCGTTCCGTCGGTGCCGGCCGACGCGACGACGTTCTGCGTCGGGTGCGCGGCCACCTGTGTGACGCGCGCGCCGTGGGCGCACGAGTGCCGTTTGCGTAACTCTTCCATAGCGCGCAGCTCGACGCGCGTCGCAACGGCAACCGCGACCGTTCGACTGTCGGCGGTGAAGCACACCGAGCGCGGCTCCTGCTTGAACTCGACATCGCCCGCCAGCGTCTCCGTCCAGACGTTCCACAGTCGAATCGCGAAATGGCTCTCATCGACCACGGCGAGGAGTCGTCCGTCCGGCGAGAACGCGACGGCGACGGACGAACCGGGCACCGGTACGATTTCCCCTTCTTTGGTCCCTTTCATGGTCGCCACGCACAGGTTCACGGCAGCCATCGCGATATGGCAGTCCGAGCGGTCCGCGGTCCAGCCGAACGCAATGCCGCTGACCGGGTATTGGTCCCTCAACCCGCCCGGAGTAAACTCCGGGGCGCGCTCCAAGGAGGGGTATTCGTGTGGGAAAACCATTCCGCGGTCGTCCCCAACCGCGAGCCATTTCCCATCGGGCGAAAAGGCCAAACTACACACCGGGGCGTCCGCGTATGCGTTCCAGTGGCGGAACGTGCCGGTTTCGAGGTTCCAGACGGCAACTTTCATCCCGCCGCGGACACAGGCCATGAGCGTCTTGCCGTCGGCGCTGAACGCCAGGCCCGCAATCCGCCCGCGGACGTTGTGGAAGTGTCGCATCTCGCCCCCCGGCTGTTTGCTTCGCGCTGGTAAAATGGGAACACAGCCGCCGCGTTTCCGCAATCACGGAAGTCCGACATGCCGCCGCGAATCCTCATGTGCCCGCCGGACCACTACGGCATCGAGTACGAAATCAACCCGTGGATGAACCGGTCACTCGGGGCCGTCGCCGCGCTCGCCTTCCGACAGTGGCAGCAGTTGCACGACACGCTCGCGGCACTCGGCGTTCGCGTCGAGCGCATGACGCCGCAACCGGGCCTGCCGGACCTCGTGTTCACCGCCAACGCCGGGCTGGTGTTCCACAATACCTTCCTCAGCAGCCGCTTCCGGCACGAGGTGCGCGCGAAGGAGTCGCCGCACTTCGACGCGTGGTTCGCCACGAACGGCTTCGCGGTCGAACACCTGCCGGAGAAGATGTTCCACGAAGGCGCCGGCGACGCGCTGTTCTGCGGCGACACGCTATTCGCCGGCTACCGCACGCGGTCCGACGCGACGGCGCACCAGTGGGTCGGGGAGCGGTTCGGCGTCCGCGTGCTGCCGCTGGAACTGGTGAACCCGCGCTTTTACCACCTGGACACCTGCTTCTGCCCTCTCGCGCCGGGGGTGGCGTTGTACTTCCCAGGCGCGTTCGACTCCTACGGCACGCGGGTGCTGCACTCGCACGTCCCGACGCTGATCGCGGTGGCGGAACCGGAGGCGCACCGGTTCGGGTGCAACGCTGTAGTGGTGGGTAAGACGGTGATTCACAACAGCCGGTGCCCGCAGTTGGCCGCGGACCTGACCCGCGCCGGTTACGCGCCCATCGAGGTGGAGTTGGACGAGTTTCTGAAGGCCGGCGGCAGCGCGAAGTGCCTCACGCTGCGATTAGACGGGGAGGACGCCGCCGGGTGGAAGGACGGCGCCCGGCCAAAGATCGGGCTTGACGCATTATGAACTTGCGTATACTATAGCGGCGGGTGTCGAGGCGCTCCGTATGAAGGCGAGATGTCCGGTGTGGCGTCGCAATATGCCCCCTCACCCGGCTCGAAGACTCGCCGACCTCTCCCCGCCGAGCCGGGGCGAGGTGAAG
>JAYUBA010001486.1:0-2903 GCA_043741075.1 Frigoriglobus sp. | reverse complement strand
TCGGGTCGGGATTGCCGCCCCACCCCGTCGCTGACGCTCCGGGTTCGCCTGAATGGAGAAGACTGTGCCTGTGCGAGCGGAACCCGTGGGGCTGGGCGGCGACGACGCGAGCGCGGTCGATCGGCTGCGCGCCGCCAGCGAGAGCATCCTCGAAGAGTGCGGCAAGGTCATCGTCGGCCAGAAGGACGTGATGGAGCTGCTGCTCATCGCGCTCCTGGCGCAGGGGCACTCGCTGCTCGTCGGCGTGCCGGGGCTGGCCAAGACGCTCATGATCCGCACCCTCGCGGACAGCATGAACCTGACGTTCAACCGCGTGCAGTTCACCCCCGACCTGATCCCCACGGACATCACCGGCACGCGGATGATCGAGGACGACCCGGAGACACACCGCCCGGTGTTCAAGTTCCTCCCCGGCCCGCTGTTCGCCAACGTGGTGCTCGCCGACGAGATCAACCGCACCCCGCCGAAGACGCAGTCCGCGCTGCTCGAAGCGATGCAGGAGAAGCAGGTGACGGTGGCCGGCGTGCGGCACGAACTGCCGCAACCGTTCTTCGTCCTGGCGACGCAGAACCCGATCGAGCAGGAAGGCACCTACCCGCTGCCGGAGGCGCAGCAGGACCGGTTCATGTTCACGGTCAACGTCGGCTACCCGTCCGAGGAGGACGAGTTCCGCATCATCGAGGCGACGACTTCTTCGGCGAAACCGCGCCCGGACCGCGTGGTCGGCGGCGAGGAACTGATGGCGATGCAGCAGTTGGTGCGGAAGGTGCCGGCCGCGGGGTTCGTGATCCGGTACGCGATGAAGATCGCCCGCCTGACGCGGCCCGGCTCGCAGGACGGCGAGCCGGCCGACCCGAACGTGCCGGACTTCGTGAAGAAGTACGTGACGTGGGGCGCCGGCCCGCGCGCGGGGCAGAACCTGATCCTCGCGGCGAAAGCCCGCGCGCTCCTGCGGGGCCGCACCTACGTCGCCACCGAGGACGTGCGGGCCGTGGCGATGCCGGTGATGCGGCACCGGATCGTCACCAACTACAACGCCGACGCCGACCGCGTCACGCCCGACGAGATCGTCCGCAAGCTGCTGGCGCTGGTTCCGGCGCGCGCGCAGGAGTGATTTTGGTTGGTCGTTCGTAGTGACCGGCTTCAGCCGGTCGGGGCGCGTGGCGTTCCCGTGTCCCGATACGCTCACTCGCGCCGCTGCGCGGCGAGACCCGCTGAAGCGGGTCACTACAAACATGGCGAATCCCCTCGACCCCGCCGTTCTGTCGCGCATCGACCGCCTCGAACTGGAGGCGCGGCTCGCGGTGGACGGCTACCTGGCCGGCAAGCACCGCAGCCCGCGGCACGGGCTGGCCGTCGAGTTCGCGCAGCACCGCGAGTACGCCCCCGGCGACGACGTGAAGCACATCGACTGGGCCGTGTACGCCCGCACCAAGCGGTACTTCCTCAAGCAGTACGAGCAGGAGACGAACCTCGTCGCGTGGCTCGTCGTGGACGCGAGCGAGTCGATGAGCTACGGCTCCGGGCCGCGCACCAAGTACGACCTCGCGTGTACCACCGCGACCGCGATGGCGTACCTCGTGCTGTCGCAGGCCGACAGCGTGGGGTTGAGTCTGGTGGCCGGCGGCGTGCGCGCGTACCTGCGGCCGTCGGGGCAGATGAGCCAACTCCGCGAGGCGTGCCGGGTGCTGACCGACGGCCCGTTCCCCGGCCCCGGCGGGGTCGCGCGCGGGGTCGATGAACTCGCCGGCCGCACCGGCCGCCGCGGCATCGTGTTCCTGTTCAGCGACCTGCTCGACGACGTGCCGGACATCCTCGCGGCGCTCCAGCACCTCCGCTACCAGAAGCACGAGGTGGTACTCTTCCACACGCTCGACGCGGCCGAACTCGACTTCCCGTTCCGCCACACCACGCTGTTCAAGGGGCTGGAAGGGCTGCCGGAACTGCTCACCGACCCGGCCGGCATCCGCGACAGCTACCTGAAGGCACTGCACGCGCACATCGACGCCATCGAGACCGGGTGCCGGCGGCTGGAGATCGACTGCGTGCGCCTCCGCACCGACGCCGACCTCGGTCACGACCTCGCCGCGTACCTCCAGAAGCGGCACGGGCGGTGACGCTTGAGCCGCTTATGGCTTCGCGAGCGACTCGCGAAGCCGCAAGCGGCCTACCCACTTTCGCCGTACCCCATAGCATTCCTTGGCCCATCGGGGCTACCTCAAGGAGTGATCGCATGAAACTCGTATGCGCCGCGGTGCTGGGGCTGGTGACGGTGTTCGCGCTGACCGGATCGGCGAAGGCCGACGACACCGCGAAACTGCTCGGCAAGTGGGAAATCACGAAGTCTGCGGGCGAGACGCCGGTCGGCACGATCGTCGAGTTCGCCAAGGACGGGAAGATGACCGCGAACCTGACCCTCGACGGCAAGGACGTGAAACTCGACGGCACTTACAAGCTCGACGGCAAGAAGCTCAAGGTGAACCTGACGCTCAACGAGCAGAAGATCGACCACGAGTTCACCGTCACCTTCAAGGGCGACGACGGGTTGGAACTCGAAGACGCCGACAAGAAGGTGGACACGCTCAAGAAGAAGAAGTGAGTCGGTTGTAACGGAACCGCCGAACGGACACGCGATGCCGCGTGTCCGTTCGCCGTTTCGAGCCTTGCCCCACCTTATAAGAGGAATCGTCTGATGGGTTTTGAGTGCGGTATCGTCGGCCTGCCGAACGTCGGGAAATCGACCCTGTTCAACGCGCTGCTCTCGACCATGCAGGCCGAAGCGGCGAACTACCCGTTCTGCACCATCGAGCCGAACGTCGGCCGGTGCGCGGTGCCCGACGAGCGGTTGCCGCGGCTCGCGAAGATCGCGGGTTCGGCCAAACTCATCCCGACGCAGTTGGAGT
>JAYUBA010001485.1:0-2904 GCA_043741075.1 Frigoriglobus sp. | reverse complement strand
GCACCGGCCCGCCCCAGAGCTTCGAACACGGCACGCCGCACACCTTGCCGAGGATGTCCCAGAGCGCGAGGTCGATGCCCGCGATGGCGGTGGCGCGGACAATCCCGTGCCCGTGCCAGAAGTGCTGGCGGTACATCATCTGCCACAGGTGTTCGATTCGCGTCGGGTCTTCGCCCACGATCAGCTCGGCGCAGTCCTGCACCGCGCCGACGACGGCGCGGGTGTGCCATTCGAGTGTGGCTTCGCCCCACCCGAACAATCCGTCCTGATCGGTGACGACCTTGACGAACACCCAGTTCCGCATCCGGGCGTGGCAGACGTGCGTTTCGACGCGTGCGATCTTCATGGCCGCTCATTGTGGCCGCGGAGTCGCGCGATTACCAGAGGGAGGCCGAACGAGTCTCGTTTCGGGATCGGTGTAGCGAGCTTCTTTTTGTAGGACGGGCTTTCAGCCTGTCACGTTCGGACAGGCTGGAAGCCTGTCCTACAAAGCCCGTCACCCCGCCCTCGAAACGAGACGGTCGATTAGGCGGGAACCGGTTGCGGGCGGCCGAGCCGGCGCAGCCAGCGGAAGTGTGAGACGATGCCGGCCAGGAACGACCGGTGCGCCGAGTACCGCACCCCGAACTCGGTACACACCGATTCGACGATCCGCGACAGCGCCGGGTAGTGGATGTGGCACGTCCGCGGGAACAGGTGGTGGACCACCTGGAAGTTCAGCCCGCCCAACAGCCAGCACAGCGTGCGGCTCGTGCGCGCGAAGTCCACCGTCGTGTGGACCTGGTGGACCGCCCACGCGTCTTCCATCCGGCGCCCGCCGTCGATCGGAGCGGGGAACTCGGCCTCCCCGACGCAGTGGGCCAGTTGGAACACGACCGTCAACGTCACCCCGACGACCACCGTCGTCACCATGTAGAACGTCACCACCACCCACCACGAGTGGACCAGCATCGGGATGCCCAACAGCAGCCCGATCGACACCGCCTTGCCCAGGATGAAGACCGCGAGGTCCCAGCCCTTCGGGCGCGGGATCCGGTGCGGCCCGATGTGGCCGACGATCACGTCCCGGAAGTCGCCGTACAGGTGCCACACGGACGCGGTCAGCCCGTAAAGCGGCCACAGGTACAGGTGCTGCCACCGGTGGAACCAGCGGCGCCGCTGCTGCGGGGCGAGTCGCGCGAGGGGCCCCACGGCGATGTCGGTGTCCTGCCCGTCCACGTTCGGGTAGGTGTGGTGGTAGACGACGTGTTTCCACTTCCACAAGTACGAACTGGCCCCGATCAGGTCGAGCGACACGGCGGCCAGTCGGTTCACCCAGCCGAACCGCGAGTACGCGTGGTGCCCGCCGTCGTGCTGGACGCTGAACCCCACGACGGAGATGGCGAGCGCCAGCGAGATCGAGAACGGGGCGGCGAGCCACACGGTCGGCGCGGCGAACACGAGCAGCGCGTACGAGGTCGCCAGCCACGCG
This sequence comes from Frigoriglobus sp., assembly GCA_043741075.1. Taxonomy (GTDB): domain Bacteria; phylum Planctomycetota; class Planctomycetia; order Gemmatales; family Gemmataceae; genus Gemmata. The sequence continues at coordinate 1,433 of JAYUBA010001485.1, read as the reverse complement.
AGGATGACGGCCGTCTTCAGGTACATCTGCCAGCAGTCGCGCTCGCTCCGTCCGGTCTCCACGAAGTACGCGTCGGCGCGGCGCCGCAACTCGGTCAGGAAGCCGTCGTCGTCCCTCGGGAACTTCGGCCGCGGGTTCGGAACCGCGCCCCGTGGGGGCGCGTCGGCGGGAGCCGGAGAGAGCGGGACGGGAACGAGTTCGGTTCGCGCTGGCATAAATCGTTTCTCCGTCACGGGCGACGGACACCGGATCACCCGACACCGGGTGTCGGGGAAGGGGGAGGGCTGTCGAGAGATTCTAGAACAAAAGCGGTGCGCGAGTTTCGGTCCAGAGGTGTCGCCTTCAAGACCACAGCCCCGGCACGGTTTGCCGGGGCTGGTCGCTTATCGAAGGTTAGTAGCGGCGACCGCCGCCGCCGCCGCCGCCCCCACCGCCGTAGCCGCCGCCACCACCGCTGCGGCCACCACCGCCGCCGCCGCCGCCCTCACGGGGCTTGGCCTCGTTCACGGTCAGCGCGCGGCCGTCGAGCTGCGTCCCGTTCAGGGCCGCGATGGCCTGGTCGCCGCCGTCGCTCATCTCGACGAACGCGAACCCGCGCGGGCGACCGGTCTCCCGGTCCATGATGAGTTGCACCTTGCTCACCGTCCCGTACTGGGAGAAGACCTCCCGCAGTTGGTCCTCGGTGGTCGAGAAAGACATGTTACCGACGTACAGATTCTTCGCCATCACGGCCTCGGAGTGGAACGGTGGGGAAGGCGGCGGACCGCCATCAGCCGAGGGTGTACACCTCCGGCCCGCGCTCATCATAACACGCCGACGGCCCGTTCCATCCGACATTCGGGAGAAAATTGTCGCCGTTCTGGTGCGCCCCGTGCCCGGCGGTCCCCGCGATCGCCCAGATTCGGCTGGTTCGTTCGGCCGGCGCTCCTATATTTAGCTGTTGTCACCTTTACCGGGAGGCGGAATGGGATTGCGTATGCGGGTCCACGACCGGGAACCGATCGGGGCGGCGCTCCGGCGGTTCAAGAAGTTGGTCGAGCGGAGCGGGCTGAAGCGCGAGTTGCGCGCGCACGAGTACTACGAGAAGCCGTGCGAGGCGCGCAGCCGCAAGGAGGCCAAGCGCCGCAGCGCGATCAAGAAGGCCGCCCTCGGCAAGCCGGTCAAGAAGGAACGCGCGTACTGACCGAACAACCGACCGAACAACCAGAACCCAGGGCGTTGCCCTGGGCTAAGGAATCTCACCCCTTCAGGGCTTTGGATATAAACCCCTGATTTCGGACGAAACAGGGCCGAAAAGCCTTTGAATCGCCTGCCATTCTGACGTTTATGGGCAAGGTTCTGCCACGCCGCCAGCCCGATGCCGGTGCCCCGCCAAACCTCCCATGCTCGGGCGATGCGCTGAGAGTCCTGCGGGTTGAGCCGAGCGGCGGTGG
>JAYUBA010001484.1:0-9484 GCA_043741075.1 Frigoriglobus sp. | reverse complement strand
GAAAATCATTGCGACGGTGGGCATGGGGAATCTCCGAAGGGTGGGAACGGGGTCAGCCGGATGATAGCGCATCAACCACTTCGCGGACCAACTCGTCGGGGCCGGCGATATCAACGCACCAGGCGTCGATGAACACGGTCACCTCGTCCGGGCCGCGGCGGAAGTGGCTCAGGCCGACGCCCAGCGCCGAGTCGTGGTTGTCGGTGTTGCCGAGGAAGCCGCGGTCGCGCAACGCCGCCTGGAGGCGGTCGATGCCGTCGTCGTCGTCGGCACCGCAGATGTCGGCGCGGGTCACGGCGTCACTCCCACTCGATCGTCGCGGGCGGCTTGCTGCTGATGTCGTACACCACGCGGTTGATGCCCTTCACCTTGTTGATGATCGCCGTCGCCACGCGGGCCAGCAAGTCTTCCGGCAAACGCGACCAGTCGGCCGTCATGAAGTCGTCGGTCTGCACGCACCGCAGGCAGATCGTGTTCTCGTAAGTGCGGCCGTCGCCCATCACGCCGACGCTCTGCACCGGCAGCAGCACCGCGAACGCCTGGGAGGTCTTGCGGTACAACCCGGCCTTCCGCAGCTCGTCCAGGAAGATGGTGTCCGCCTTGCGGAGCGTGGCGAGCTTCGCCTCCGTCACGTCGCCCAGCACCCGCACGGCGAGGCCGGGGCCGGGGAACGGATGCCGCCACACCACGTCTTCCGGCAGGCCGAGTTCGACGCCCAGCTTCCGCACTTCGTCCTTGAAGAGGTCGCGGAGCGGTTCGATCAGCTCGAAGCCGAGTTCGGCCGGCAGCCCGCCGACGTTGTGGTGCAGCTTGATCGTCGCGGCCGGGCCGTCGAGCGAGCCACCGCTTTCAATCACGTCCGGGTAGAGCGTGCCCTGCGCCAGGAAGTGCGCGTCGGGAATGCGCGTCGCCTCGTGCTTGAACACGTCGATGAACACCTTGCCGATGATCTTCCGCTTCTCCTGCGGCTCGCTCACGCCCGCCAGTGCGGAGAGGAACTGCTCCTTCGCGTCCACCGCGTGCAGGTCGGCCTTGAACCAGTCGCGGAACGTGTGCTTGACGAGTTCGGTTTCGCCCTCGCGCATCAGCCCGTTATCGACGTAGATGCACGCGACCTGCGGGCCGATGGCCTTTACCAGGAGCGCCGCGCACACGCTCGAATCGACGCCGCCGGACAGCCCGCAGATGACCCGCTTGTTGCCGACTCTCGCCTTGATGTCCGCGACCGTGCGGTCGATGAACGTCTGGATTTTCCACGAGCCGGAGCAGCCGCACACGTCGCGAAGGAAGTTGGCGAGGATCAGCCCGCCGTGCGGCGTGTGCGCGACTTCGGGGTGGAACTGGAGGCCGAAGATCGGCCGCGTCTTGTGCTTCACCGCCGCGAGCGGGCAGGCGTCGGTGGACGCGAGCGCCTCGAAGTCGCCGCCGACATTCTGCACCTGATCGCCGTGGCTCATCCACACGGTCGATTCGGCCGGGTAGCCCTGGAAGATGGAGTTCCGCTCGGTCACGGTCAGTGTCGCGCGGCCGTACTCGCGGGTGTGCGCGCCGCCGCCCACCGTGCCGCCGAGGGCGTGACACGCGAGTTGCATCCCGTAGCAGATGCCGAGGACGGGGATGCCCAGGTCGAATATCTTCGGGTCGCAGTGCGGCGCGCCGGGTTCGTACACGCTCATCGGCCCGCCGGAGAGGATGATCCCGTTCGGGTTCAGTTCCGCAACGCGCGCGGCGGAGAGGTCGTGCCGCACGACCTGACAGAACACATTCTGCTCGCGCACCCGCCGGGCGATGAGCTGCCCGAACTGCGAGCCGAAGTCGAAGATCAGGACGAGTTCGTTTGTCATGTCAGACCAGCCGAGGATGAACCACAGAGGCACAGAGACACAGAGAAGACCGGAGAGAGTTGTTCTGAAGAACTGCCCCCGTCTTCTGCCTTTCTCTGTGTCTCTGTGCCTCTGTGGTTAGTCATGTCTCCGTCTTTCCCAGTTCTTGTGCCCGCTTCGTGGCGGCTTCCACGGCGTCCATCGCGGCGGCGCGGAAGGCGGCCCGCTCCAGCGCGTGAAGCCCCGCGATGGTCGTCCCGCCGGGGCTGGCGACCGCGTCCTTCAGCGCGCCGGGGTGCTGTCCCGTTTCGAGAACCATCTTCGCCGCGCCCATCACCGTTTGCGCCGCGAGCGCTTGCGCCACGGCTCGCGGCAGGCCGCACTTCACGCCGCCGTCGGCCAGCGCTTCGATGAACAGGTACACGAACGCCGGGCCGCTGCCGCTCAGACCGGTCACCGCGTCGAGCAGGTGTTCCGGCACGCGGTGCGCGACGCCCACCGCGCCGAAGAGGCGTTCCACCAGGGCCGCGTCTGCGGCGGTCGCGGTCGGGCCGGGGGAGAAGCCGGTCGCGCTCGCGCCGACGAGGCAGGGCGTGTTCGGCATCACGCGCACGAGGCGCGTCGATTCGCCCAGACCGTCGGCGAGCGTCTTCAGTGTGAGTCCGGCCGCGATGGAGACGAACAGGTGCGACGGCCGCACGGCGGGCTTAACATCCGCGAGCACCGCGGCCATCACCTGCGGCTTCACCGCGAGTACCAACACGTCGCACTCGGCGAGAACGGCGAGGTTCGATTCACCGGCCGTCACGCCGGTCGCGGCCCGGAACTTCGCGCGGGCGTCCGGGTACGGGTCGGCGGCGCGGCTGCGCGTCGCGTCGAGCAGGCCGGCTTTGGCCCAGCCGAGGGCGAGGGCGGTCGCCATCTGGCCGGCGCCGAGGAAGCCGATCGCCAGAGGGACCGCGGGTTCACCGGGCATTCCGAACGTCCTCTGCTCCCGCGAAAGCGAAAGAACTATCATAGCGACTTCGCGCCGCTGGTGGAAATGCTGGCGTCGGGTCGCACCGCCGGGTAATGTTTCCACAACCGCTTCGACCGAATCACGAAGAAGAGCGCCGCCACATGTCCGCCGACTCTCCCGCCCCCGCCCCGGCCGCGCCGCGCAAAGGGTGGGCCACGCTCAAAGACCTCAACCGCTACCAGTGGTTCGTGTTCTGCGTGGCCGCCATCGCGTGGATGGCGGACTGCATGGATCAGCAACTCTTTAACCTCGCCCGCGTCATGTCGCTGACCGATCTGCTGGGCGGGGCGGGCGCGAACAAGGACGACGTGACCACCTGGGCCGGGCGTGCCACCGCGGTGTTCCTCGTCGGGTGGGGCGCCGGCGGGCTGGTGTTCGGCATGTACGGCGACCGCATCGGCCGCGTCCGCACGCTGACGTACACCATTCTCCTGTACTCGATCTTCACCGGGCTGAGCGCGCTGTCGCAGGGGCCGTACGACTACTGCCTGTACCGGTTCCTCACCGGCCTCGGCGTCGGCGGGGTGTTCGCCGCCGCGGTGTCGCTCATCGCCGAAACGATGCCCGGCCACGCGCGGCCGTTCGCGCTCGGGCTGATGCAGGCGAGTTCGGCCATCGGCAACTGCACCGCCGCACTCATGTTCATCGCGCTGGGCCTGCTGGAACTCAACGGCCACCTCGACGCGCTCAAGGGCGTCGGGCTGAACGCGTGGCGGGTGCTGTTCCTGATCGGCCTGTTCCCGGCGCTGCTGGTGATCTTCATCCAGCGGCGGCTGAAGGAGCCGGAGTCGTGGGTCCGGGCGAAGGCCGCGGCCGACGCCGGGACCGGGCGGAAACTCGGCTCCTACGGCGACCTGTTCACCGACCCGACGACCCGCAAGCACGCGCTGCTCGGCATGCTGCTGGCGTTCGTCGGCGTGGTCGGGCTGTGGGGCATCGCCTTCTTCTCGGTGGACCTCCAGCAGACGATCTTCCGACCGACGTTCGCGAAGGAGGCGGCGGAACTGCACCCGTACCCAACCGGCGCCGCGGCCGACGCGACGGCGGCGGTCGATACGGAGCGCGGGCGGTACATCGCGGGCCAGCGGATCATCTGGGCCGGGGTCACGTCGCTGGCCATCAACATCGGCGCGTTCTGCGGCATGGTCGGGTTCTCGTGGCTCGCCAGCCGCATCGGCCGCAAGCCGGCGTTCGCCCTCACGCTCGCCGCCGCCGCCGCGAGCGTCGCGCTGGTGTTCTGGAAGATGGAGACGCGGACCGACATCATCTGGATGAACTTCTTGATGGGCGTGTGCATGCTCGCGCTGTTCGGCGGGTACGCGGTGTACCTGCCGGAACTGTTCCCGACGCGCCTCCGCGCGACCGGCACCAGCTTCTGCTACAACGTCGGCCGGTTCATTGCGGCGAGCGGGCCGCTCATGCTCGGCGTCCTGACCACCAGTGTGTTCGCGGACGCGAAGTCGGAGGGCGAGAGCATGCCGTTCCGGTACGCCGGGCTGACCATGTGCAGCATCTTCGCGCTGGGGCTGGTCGTGCTGCCGTTCCTGCCGGAAACGAAGGACAAGCCGCTGCCGGAATAGATTCGACATTCGAACCGAGGACGAGATGAACGTGCCCGATTGGTTGGCCGTGCGGAGCGCGACGCTCAAGCCGGGCGTGCGCCTGGAGACGACATTCGTAATGCTCGAAGGCGACCCGCAGTTCAAGTTGGAAGTGCGGCCGGCGGCGGGCACGTTCGCGTGTACGGTGAGCAACACCGTCAACGGCAAGCGCCTCGACGACCCGAAGGCGACCTACCCCACCGCGGACGCCGCCGTCGCGGGCGGGTTGGAACAACTGCGAACCGCGCTGGGCTGGTAAGGCTTTCTCGCTTTTCGGCCGCTTGCGGCTTCGCGGATATCCGCGAAGCCGCAAGCGGCCTGAAGGTTAGTTTCACTTGAACAAGTCGGCCGGCTTCACCGGCTCCTTCGTCCAGTCGGCGTTGCCCTTGTGCTTGAACGGCGTCGCCTTGAACGTACCCACGATGTCCACGTTCGTCTTGTCGGGAATCTTCTCTTCCAGCCCGACCGCCCAGAGGCACCCGTTCACGATCAGCCGGCGGGTGCCCTCGAACTCCAGGTCCTGCGACGCGCCCATCGTCGTCGTGAACACGCGGCCCTCCTTCGCCCCTTCGCCTTCGCCCTTGTAGGTCTTCGTCCACGCCACCGGCATCATCGGGTCGTTCTTCTTCCCGCTCACCGCCTTCGAGTCGGACTTGAGCGTTTCGGTCACCTCACCCAGGACCAGCGGCGTGCAGTCGTCCGACAGCGGAAGGTTCACCGTGTACACGTCGGTGGTGCCGAAGATGTCGCCGGCCGCGATGCCCTTCAGAATCGGGTGCTTCTCCTGGCCCTTCGCGACGACGCCGCGGGTGCCCTCCTTGCCGTGCCCGCCGTGGTGGTTCACCCACGTCTCGCCGAGTACCTGCTTGCCGAACCCTTGCTTGTACGCCGCGTCGCCGTTGTTCCACGAGAACCGCGCGAACTTGCTCTTGGCCGGGATGTTGAACGCGTGCGTCGCGGTGCGCAGCCCGACCACCGGCTTGCCGGCCGCGACGTAATCGGCGACGTGCTGCATTTGGTCGTCCGGCAGGTTCAGGAACCGCGTGAAGATCACCATGAGGTCCGCGTCCTTCAGCACTTCCAGGCCGGGAACGTTGTTGATGTTCGGGTTGACAGTACCATCGTTGGGGTCCACCGTGAACAGCACGGTGCATTTGAACCCGTGGTGCTTCGAGAGGATCTTCGCGAGCTGCGGGATCGTCTCCTCCGAGCGGTACTCCTGGTCGCCGCTGATGAGGACGACGTGCTTCCCCTTGCCGGGGCCGTCGCCGCCTTCGAGGACGATGGGCTTGTCCTCCGCGCGGGCGAACGTGGGGAGCGCGAGCAGTGCGAAGAGGGCGGCGAGGCGGGTGAGTTTCATGGCGGGTCGCGTGGGTTGAGAGGGAAGAGACCTAACCCCCCAACCCCCTTCCCTAAGAAGGAAGGGGGTTGGGGGGTTAGGTCTCTTCGCGTCAGTATACTGCCTGAACGACGTTCGGGAGGGCAGCCATGTTTCGCGTGCTGTTGTGTGGGGTATGCGCGTTGACCATCACCGTGGTGGATGCGTTCGGGCAGGACGGCTACCAGAAGCCGCCGAAGGCGGTCGTCGATATCCTCGACGCGCCCGCCCCGCCGGCGCTGTCGATCAGCCCGACCGGCGACAACCTTCTGCTCGTGCAGACGGACCGCTATCCGTCCATTGAGGAAGTCGCGGCCCCGATGCTGCGGCTCGCGGGCGTGCGCCTCAACCCGAAGACCAACGGCCCGGCGCGGCCCGGGCGCGTCACCGGGCTGGCACTCGTGCCGGTCACCGGTGGCGATGCGAAGCCGATCGCGCTGCCCGTAAAGGCCCGCATCGGGTTCCCGTACTGGTCGCCCGACGGCAAGCGGTTCGCGGTGCTGAACACCACAACCGCGAACGGCATCGAACTGTGGGTGTGTGAGGTCGCGGAGGCGAAGCTGGAGAAGGTGAAGGGCGTGCAACTGAACGCGGCCATCGGCGAAGCCGTGCAGTGGATGCCGGACAGTCGCTCGCTGCTCGTCCAACTGATCCCGCACGGGCGCGGCGACGCCCCGCAACCGCCCATCGCACCGAGCGGGCCGGTGATCCAGGAGAGCGGCGGGAAGGCCGCGCCCGTTCGCACCTTCCAGGACATGCTACGCGACCCGCACGACGCGGCGCTGTTCGAGTATTACTGCACGTCGCAACTCGCGGTCGTCACCCCGGACGGCGAGAAGGTCGCGATTCAGAACGTCGGCAAGCCGGCGATTCACATCGGCTCCGACCCGTCGCCGGACGGGCAGTACGTCCTCGTGGCGCGCGTGAACAAGCCGTTCTCGTACCTGCACCCGTATTCCGCGTTCCCGCGCGCCGTGGAGGTGTACCGCGTCAGCGACGGGGCGAAGACAGGCACCGTTGCGGAACTCCCGCTGCAAGACAAGGTGCCGATCGAGGGCGTGCCGACCGGCCCGCGCGGCATCCGCTGGGTTCCCACCGTGCCGCACGCGCTCACCTGGACGGAAGCGCTCGACGACGGCGACCCGAAGAAGAAGGTGCCGCACCGCGACGCCCTCTTTACTGCGACCGCCGATGGCGAGATCAGAGCGACGCAACTGATGAAGATCGAACACCGGTTCGCGGGGTTGGATTTCTTCCCGAACGGCAACCGGATGCTCGTCCGCGACTACGACCGCGAGCGGAAGTGGGGGCGCACGTTCCTCGCGCCCATAACTGCTATTCTCGCGGCCGAACCGAAGTTACTGTTCGAGCGGTCCGTGCAGGACCGGTACGGCGACCCCGGCTCGCCGTTCATGCGGCAACTGCCGAGCGGGCACTCGGTCATCCGCACCGCGGGCGACCCGGCCGGCGACACCTTCTTCCTCCGCGGCGACGGCGCGTCCGCGAAGGGCGACCGCCCGTTCCTCGACAAGTACGACCTCAAGACCGGCAAGGCGGAACGCCTCTTCCAAAGCCCGGAGGGCGGGTACGAGGAAGTGGTTCGCGTGCTGAACGTGTCCGGGTCGAAGGTGATCGTCCGCCGCGAGTCGCAGACCGAAGCCCCGAACTACTTCTACCGCGACGGTACGCACGAGAAGCAACTGACCAAGAACACCGACCCCGCGCCGGAGCTACGCAAGGCGAAGAAGCAGATCGTCACTACCAAGCGCGCCGACGGCACGGCGATCTCGTTCACGCTGCACTTGCCGCCGGGGCACAAAGAGGGCGACACGGTGCCGGCGGTGTTCTATGCGTATCCCGTCGAGTTCGCGTCGGCGGACACCGCGGGGCAGGTGGCCGGGTCGGCGCAGCGGTTCACCAGCGTCACCGGCTACTCGCACCTGTTCTTCCTGACGCAGGGCTACGCGGTGATGGAAGTGTCCATGCCGATCGTCGGTCCGCCGGAGACGGCGAACAACGACTTCATCGGCCAACTGAACTCGAACGCGTCCGCGGCCATCGACAAGGCGGCCGAGTTCGGCATCGACAAGGCCCGCGTCGGGGTGATGGGGCACAGCTACGGCGCGTTCATGACGGCGAACCTGTTGGCCCACTCGAAGTTGTTCAGGGCGGGCATCGCGCGGAGCGGGGCGTACAACCGCACGCTCACGCCGTTCGGCTTCCAGAACGAGCGCCGCACCTTCTGGGAGGCGCCGGAGATTTACGGCCAGATGTCGCCGTTCTACCACGCGGAGAAGATCAAGGAACCGCTGCTGCTGATTCACGGCGCGGCCGACAGCAACCCCGGCACGTTCCCGGTGCAGAGCGAGCGCATGTACCAGGCGGTCCGCGGCACCGGCGGCAACGTGCGGCTGGTGCTGCTGCCGCACGAGGACCACGGGTACGCCGCCCGCGAGTCCATCGGCCACGTGCTATATGAACAGATCGCGTGGTTCGATAAGTATGTGAAGGCCGCGAAAGAGAAGCAGAAGAAGGACTAACCACAGAGGCACAGAGGCACAGAGAAGACGAAGACGAGGGGACTGTTCTAAAGAACGGTGTCCTCTGTCTTCTTGCTCTCTCTGTGTCTCTGTGCCTCTGTGGTTAGTCTTCTGCTTGGGGAGCGGGAACGCATGGCGGATCAGACCTTTGTCATCGGCATCGACGGCGGGGCGTCGCACACGGCGGCGGTGCTGGCCGACGCGCGCACCGGTGCGCCACTGGGGCGGGGCGAGGCCGGGCCGTCGAACATCCAGGCGGTCGGCGTCGAGGCGGCGCTGCGCGCGGTGGACGCGGCCGTCGCCGACGCGTTCCGCGCCGCCGGGTTGCCGCGCGCGAAGGTGGCCGCCGCGGCACTGGGGCTGGCCGGCGTCGATCTGACCGAAGGGCTGGACATCTTCCACGGCTGGTCGGCCCAGGTGCAACTCGCGGAGCGGTTGAGCGTCGCCAACGACGCGACGCTGCTGTTCGCCGCCGGCACGCCGGACGGGTGGGGGCTGGCGATCATCGCGGGCACGGGGTCGATCGCGTTCGCGCTCGACGCGCACGGCAAGAACGCCCGCGCCGGCGGCTGGGGCTATCTGCTCGGCGACGAGGGCAGCGCGTTCCGCATGGGGTTGCTCGGCCTGCGCGCCGCGTGCCGCGCCGCGGACGACATCGGCGAACCGACCGCGCTACTCGCGGTGCTGTTGACGGAACTCGGTTCGAGCGACCCGCGGGAGTTCATCCCGACGGTGTACCGGGGGAAGTGGGACAAGGCCGCGATCGCCGGCCTCGCCCCGCTCATACTGAACGCCGCGGCTTCCGGTGATCGTGTGGCGACCGCCATCTTCGAGCAGGAAGCGCGGGAACTGGCGCGGACCGCGGCCGGTGCCGTCGCGGCCGGCGGCCTGCCGCGCGACGGCGTGCCGGTGGCGCTTACCGGCGGGCTGGTGATCGAAAGCGCGATGTACCGCGACCGCTTCCTACTCGAGCTGCGCGCCTGCGGCGTCACTCCCGGCCCCGTGGGGCTGGTGGACGACCCCGTTGTGGGGGCCGTGGTGCTGGCGCGGAAACTCTTGGGCGAACGGCCGATCTGAGCCAGCTTTGCGAACGAACCGGGCCGCGACCGGAAGGGAGCGGTGGG
>JAYUBA010001483.1:0-2912 GCA_043741075.1 Frigoriglobus sp. | reverse complement strand
AAAGCCGACCGCGGCGACCTCCCCCTCAAGGGGGGAGGTCAAAGCCAAACTCGAGAGTTGCCACCAACGCCCCGCTACACACCGAAGGTTCCCGTAATCCGCGCCGCCGCGCAATCTGCGCGAACTCGCACCGCCCCGTCTGCCGATACACCCTGCGTACTCTGCACGGACGCGTCAGGACGACCGAGGGGCGTATGGACTTCGCATTCTCCCGCCGCGGGCTGTTTCAAGGGACCGCGGCCGTGGGCGGGGCGCTCGCGGCCGGCGCGGCCAGCGGTGGGCCACTTCAGCACATCCGCGCCGGGAAGCACCCCGGCTGGGTGTTCGGCAAAATGACCGGCGCGGAGGCGCTCGCCGAGGCGCTCGCGACCGAAGGCGTGGGGTGCGTGTACGGCATCCCCGGCGCGCAGGAGAACGAGCTGTGGGACACGCTCAAGGAGCGCGGCGTCCCGTACCTGCTCGTCACCCACGAGTTCTCCGCCGCGTGCATGGCCGACGGCTACGCCCGCAGCACCGGCAAGCCGGGCGTGCTGTGCGTCGTCCCCGGTCCCGGCGTCACCAACTCGCTCACGGGGTTGGGCGAGGCGCTGCTCGACTCGTCGCCCATCGTCGCCATCGTGGGCGACGTGGCGAACGGCGATAAGGCGAAGCCCTTCCAGGTGCATTCGCTCAACCAAGTTGAATTGCTCAAGCCGGTGTGCAAGTGCGTGTACCCGGTGCAGACGGTGGGGCAGATCGCGGCAGCTGTGCGGCAGGCGTTCGTTACCGCGCAGCAGGGCGAACCGGGGCCGGTCGCGGTGGTGGTGCCGTACAACCTGTTCATCGAGGTCCACGACTTCCGCACGCCGCCGCCCGCGATCCCCGCGCCGCCGTTCGACGACGCCGCGTTCGAGCGGGCGCTGCCGTTCCTCGCGGACCCGAAGCACCGCGTCGGCATCTACGCGGGTGCCGGGTGCATGGCCTACGCCAGCGAACTCGCGGCGGTCGCGGAGCTGCTTCAGGCGCCCGTCGCGACGAGCGTGTCCGGCCGGGGCGTCATCAGCGACGCGCATCCGCTCGCGGTCGGGTGGGGCTACGGCCCGCACGCCTCGGAAGTGGCCGAAAAGGTGTTCGGCGGCGAGAAGAAGCACCCGCTGAAATCGGGCGTCGATACGCTGCTCGCCATCGGGGTGAAGTTCAGCGAGGTTTCGACCGGCTACTACGGCAACCCGCAGCCGAAGCGCGTCGTTCACGTAGACGCGAACCCGTGCAACCTCGGCCGCATCCTGAAGACCGACGTGTGCGTTCACGCGGACGCGGGCGTGTTCCTCGGCCGCTTGCTCGCGTGCGGCGACCGGCTCCGCCGCGCGGACGACAAGTGGCTGGTGAACCACATCCGCGACCTGAAGGCCGATTCCGCGAAGGCGCTGTGCAACATCCCGGAGCCGAAGTGCGGGGTCGATCCGCTCGCGACGGTCGCGGCACTGCGGAAGGCGCTCCCGGACGACGCGCTCCTCTTCACCGACGTGAGCGTGACGGAACACCTCGCGGCGGAACACTTTCGCGTGAACCACCCGCGCACGTACTTCAACCCCGTCGATAACCAGGCGATGGGCTGGAGCATCCCGGCGGCGCTGGGCGCGCAGCGCGTCCACCACGGGAGGACGGTCGCCACGCTCACCGGCGACGGGTGCCTGCTGATGAGCGCGATGGAGATCACCACCGCGGCCCGCGAGCACCTGCCGGTGAAGTTCGTCATCCTGGACGATCAGGCGTTCCACTACATGCAGATGTTGCAGAAGCCCGCGTACCTGCGCACGACGGCGACGATCCTGACGCGACTCGATTACAAGGCGCTGGCGCAGGCGTTTGGGGTGGCGTATGCGGAGGTGAATTCGCACGCGGAGTTGGAGGCGAAGCTCCGCGGCGCGGTGTGTCACGACGGCCCGGTGCTGGTGCGCGTGGCGACCGACTACGGCAAGCGGCACGTGCGGTGGGTGGACGCGGTGCGGGCGCGGTACACGAAGGAACTGACCGCCGGGCAGAAGGCGCGGTTCCTGGCGCGGATCGGCGCGCGGGCGATCCAGTTGGAGAAGAACAACGATTGAAGAAGAAGAGTTGATTGGCCACAAAAAAGCACAAAGGGCACAAAAGAAGACTGAAAACAAAGAGCAGAGTTTGAATGAAACTCTGTCCTCTGTCTTGGTCTGCTTTTGTGCCCTTTGTGCTTTTTTGTGGCCAATCAACTCTTCGTTGTGGCCGCTCTCACCCGAAGAGCAGCAGCACGTTCCACGGCGGGGTCTTCTCGAACTCGCAGCCGAGTTCGAAGTGGTCGTCGGACTGGCGGCAACTGCGGACCAGGAGGGTGACGAACCCGACCGTGTCCGGGGCGTCGGCGGCCCGCACCTGAACGGTAGTGCCCGGCGCGACGGCCGCCTGCGACATGAGCTTCAGCCCGCCGGTCGAGCGGTCGATCACGTACCCGTCGCACGCGCCGTTGCGGAACGTGTTGGCGGCCAGCACCACCCGCACCGGTTGGCCCTCGCGGCGGACGGCCCCGCGGCGGTCCGCGTAGGACTGCCCGGCCGGCTCCCAGTTCAGCGCCTTCTCGCCGGTGACGGCGTTCGCGTTCGCGTTGGCGGCGGCCAGCTTGGCCGGGTCCAGGACGCGCCGGCGCCGCGCCGCGCTCACGCACAGGAACGTCATCACCATGATCGCGACGACCCCGCCGACCGCGATCGGCAAGTTCGCCGCGGCCCAAATCCGGGCCGCATCGAGCATTTCCACGAACGACATTGGTTCCCGCTCCCGCCGGCCGCACCGTTCCCACCGGACGACGGAGAACTCTAGCACGCCGGCGGCGGGTTGCAACCAACCGGCACAATCGGAAATGATAAGTGCTGAATGATAAGTGCTGAATGGAAGGCAGAAGA
>JAYUBA010001482.1:0-2912 GCA_043741075.1 Frigoriglobus sp. | reverse complement strand
CGGTGGTGTGGTTTCTGCTGCCCACTGCCCACTCCTCACTACCCACTCCCCGCGTCAGCGGGCCGGGGGCGGGGCCGAGGTCGGGGCCGCGGTGGGGGTGCCGGTGACGCCGGAGGGCGCGGCCGGACTGCCCGGCGCCTTCTTCGAGTTGTGGTACATCTGCGTCAGCAGGTCGTCGGCGATGTGGCCGGTGTCCATGCACACGCGGGTGATGCGGTTCTTGTAGAACGCGTTGAAGAAGATCGCGGGCACCGAGATGCCGACGCCGGCCAACGTCACCACGAGGGCGTGTGAGATGCCGTCGGCGAGTCGGGCCGGGTTCACCTGCGTGCCGGCGGTGGCGAGCACCGAGAACGACTGGATCATGCCCCACACGGTGCCGACCAGCCCGAGCATCGGGCCGATGGTCGCGATGACCGCGTTGTAGTTGTTCTTCTGCTCCTTGTCGCTCTTGATGCTCTCCAGCGTGTTCATGGACGCCTCGCGGGCGTCCTCGAGGCCGTACTGGAGGCGGCTCATCCCGGCCGTCAGCACCTGGCCGAGGAACGACGGGTCGTTCCGCGCCATGTCGAACGCCTCCTTGAACTTGCGCTTGTTCACGGTGTCTGTGAACTCGTCCACGAAGCCGGGCGGGATGGCCGAACTCATGCGGAGGTCGAGGGCCAGCAGCACGACCAGCGCGAGCATGGCGATCGAGATCGCCAGCAGGAGCGGGCCGAACACCCAGCCGAGCGACCCGAGCATGAACAGGACGAGGTTGCCGCCGGTCTGCTGGCCGCCGCCGCCGTCGTCCGCGGCGCCGGCGACGTTCGCGAACAGGAGGGTGACGGCCATCGCCATGCCGGTCACGAACAGGAACCGGGCGGCGGAGAGGTACCGCGGGGACGAGCGGGTCATGCTGCGAGTCCTGGTAGAGTCGGGTGTTCGCTGACGGGTCATCGTCCGGGCCGCGGGTGACGTGTTTCCGTTGGACGCGCCCGCCCGCCGGATGGTTCCGACGAAAGCGTGCGAATCGCCGGTCCGTGTCCGCTGCGGCGGTGTTGTCCGCGATCCGTCCGTCCGGCGCCGGGTGTCGCGTTCCTGCCTATTAGGACGGCGCGCGGCACGGCGCGTCAAGCAGGAACGGGCAAAAATCTGCATGTCGGGCGGCACCCACGCTCGCGACTCATGCCAAGTCGTGTTGAAGAGTAACCGCCTGTCTTCTCTTTGACCTCCCCCCTTGAGGGGGAGGTCGGCGAGGCTTTGCGAGCCGGGTGGGGGGGAAGCGACACGGGCGGGTGACGTTTCACCCCCCACCCGCCGCGGTCGCAGAGCCGACCGCAGCGACCTCCCCCTCAAGGGGGGAGGTCAAAACCACAACACGCGGATGGATACCATTCAGCACGATCCGGTATGAGGAACGAAAACCGGGGCACCGAAGGCTCTTCTCCCGGCCACCCAGATTCACACGGCACCCGTCTGCCGGGCCAATACTCGCACTTTGCGTAAACCTTTGCGGGTTCTCGTCCCGATGACAGACCGCCCGGCCGGCGTCGCGCGCCGCCCGCGTGGGGCGCGCGGAGTTCCGGAAGGCGCAACCCGCCGGGGCGGACCATGAACTGCGTACTCGTCTGTCCCGGTACGGCCGGAGACGTTCACCCCTTCCTCGGCCTGGGCCAGGCGCTCCGGCGCCGCGGGCACCGCGTCACCGTCCTCACTTACGGCCCCTTTGAAGAGTTGGTGCGCGCCGGCGGGCTGGCGTTCGCCCACCTGCCGGGGCCGGTCCGCGGGCCGGACCGCACCCCGTTCGTGCGCGCGCTGCGGCACGGGTACACCGGCCCCCTCCAGCGGCTGACGGCGCGGGTGGTCGGTTCGGTCGGCGGGCGGTGGCGGCGGCTGGCGCGGGCCAGCACCCTGCTGCCGCTGTTACGGCCCGTCTACGACGGCGTGTGCCGCCTGCACGAGCCGGGGAATACGGTGGTCGTCGCGTCCAGTTCCACGCTCGGCGCGCGGATCGCCCAGGAGCGGTTGGGCGTGCCGCTGGTTCACCTGCACCTGTCGCCGCTCGTGTTCCGCAGCGCCCACCGCGCGCCCGTGCAGCCGCCGCTGGTGCTGCCCGACCGGCTGCCGGTGTGGTGCAAGCGGCTCGCCTACCGGGTCGCCGACGCGCTCGTCTTCGACCCGCTCATCGGCGGCCCGCTCAACGCCTTCCGGGCCGAACTCGGCCTGCCGCCGGTCCGCCGCCCGCTGCACGCGTGGCGGCACTCGCCGCAGTTGGTGCTGGGGCTGTTCCCGGACTGGTTCGCGCCGCCGCAGCCGGACTGGCCGACCGCCACGAAGCTCGTCGGGTTCCCCCTGCACGACGCCGGTGCCGACGCGGACCTGCCCGCCCCGGTGCGGGCGTTCCTGGACGCCGGACCGCCGCCCGTGGTGGTCACGCCCACGTCCGAGGCGCGGAAGAGCCGGGCGTTCTTCGCGGCGGCCGTCGGTGCCTGCCGGAAGCTCGGCCGCCGCGCCCTGCTGCTCACGCGGTATCGCGAGCAGTTGCCGGCGGACCTGCCCGCGGGGGCGTTCCACGCCGACTACCTGCCGTTCAGCCGGGTGCTGCCGCGGGCCTGTGCCCTCGTCCACCACGGCGGCGTCGGCACGGCGGCGCAGGCGCTGGCGGCGGGCGTGCCGCAACTCGTGGTGCCGCTCCGGAACGATCAGTTCGACAACGCGGACCGGCTGCGGCGGCTGGGCGTGGCCCGCGTCCTGACGCTGTCGCGGTGCCGGGAGCGGGCGCTCGGCCGCGTGCTCGGCGAACTGCTCGACTCCCCCGAAGTCGCCCACAACTGCCGCGAGTACGCCGGCCGGCTCGTCGGCGGCCGTGCCGTGGAAGACGCGTGCGAGGCCATCGAGGGACTGCGGGCCGTCCGGCGGGCCGCCTGATC
>JAYUBA010001481.1:0-2917 GCA_043741075.1 Frigoriglobus sp. | reverse complement strand
CAACCAGTGGTCACGGTTCAAGTGGTCTTCGCTTTCACGCCGGCAGCGCCGCCCCGAAGAGCCGCAGCCAGTTGCCGTAGAAGATGCCGTCGATGTCGGCCGCGCCATACCCGCGGCGGGCGAGGATGTCTTCCAGCTTGTGAACGTCGGTGATGGTGTCCAGGTCGCGGGGCGTCTGCTCGGTGCCGTAGCCGCCGTCGAGGTCGGTGCCGAACGCGACGTGCCTCGCGCTGCCGGCGAACTGGCACACGCGGTCCATGTGATCGACGATCGCCTCCAGCCCGACCACCTCCGGTTGCGTCTTCCCGCGCACCCAGCCGGGGTACATCATCCACGCGTCGAACGCCGACCCGATCACCGCGTTCCGCTTGATGAGTTCCTTCACCTGCTCGTCGGCGAGCTGCCGGTCGCCGGGCACGAGCGCCCGCAGGTTGTGGTGGCTCGCGAGTACCGGCCCGTCGTACACGTCCATCGCGGTCCAGAACGACTGGTCGGAGAGGTGCGTCACGTCGAGGATCATCCCGACCTTCATGAACTCCTTCAGCAGCGCGACGCCGGCCGGGGTCATGGGGCCGTCGGTGGCGGTGCCGTAGGCGTACCGGCCGCGGCCGTAGTGCGCCGGGCCGACCGCCCGCAGACCCAGCCCGAACCAGTGGCCCACCTGCTCCGGGGTGACGATCGGGTCGGCCCCTTCCATGCTCAGGATGATGCCCAGCGGGGTGCCGTCCGGGTCCGCCTCCCAAGCCTGCCAGTGCGCCGCGAGTTCGCCGCGCGTGTGGATGAACTTCAGGTGCCCTTGCGCTTCGAGCAGCCGGTAGTAGCCGACTGAGCCGAAGCAGTGGGAGTAGGCGATCTGCTGGGTCGCGTAGTCGATGTCGGCGCGCTTAAAGCCCAGGCGCGACGCGGCGTCCGGCCCGCTGCGCGCGAGTACGGTGGCGACGCACACCGGGACGCGGCACCGCTTCAGCTCCGGGAACGTGAGCGTGTTCCGCCCGCGGCCCTTGATGTCGGTGAACTCCTTTTCCACTTCCCGCAGCTCCGCGACCGTGAGGAACAGGTCGCGGTTGTAGTTCAGCGCGTTGAGGGCGAGGTCGAGGTGGGCGTCGATCATCGGGCGCATGGCAGTCTCACGCGTCGGGTGTGGTGGGGCGGGTGTCGTTGGTATAGCGACGGGCGGTTCGGTCGGGACGCGGTCCGTCCCGCGTTCTTCGGAACGCCCTTCGTACACACGACCGGGCGCGTTACAATCCTGGCTCCCACGGAGCCGCCCATGTCCACCGAAGACCCGGACCTCACCGTTCAGCGCGACTCCGAACCCGACGACGCCACGCTCGTCAGGTCGCCGGAGGAGCAGGCCCGTGCCACGGGGCCGGGTGTGGCGATCCCCGGTTTCGAGATCGAGTGCGAGCTGAAGCGCGGCGGGATGGGCGTCGTGTACCGGGCGCGGCAGGCCGGGCTGAACCGCACCGTCGCCCTGAAGATGATCCTCGCCGGCGCGTTCGCCGACCCGGCCACGCGCACCCGCTTCCTGTTCGAAGCCGAATCGGTCGCGGCCCTCGAACACCCGAACGTGGTGAAGGTGTTCGCGTTCGGGGAGCACGCCGGGCACCCATACCTGGCGATGGAATTCCTCCCCGGCGGCACGCTGGCCGACCGCGTGAAGGCCGGCGGCCCGCTCCCCGCGCGGGAGGCCACCGAACACGTCGCGAAGCTGGCCGCGGCGGTCGCACACGCCCACAGCCGCGGGGTTGTGCATCGCGACATTAAGCCGGCGAACGTGCTGCTCACCGCCGACGGCGAGCCGCGTCTGGCCGACTTCGGGCTGGCGAAGGTGGGCCGTTCGGACCTGACCGGGACCGGTCAGGCGCTGGGTACGCCGTCGTACATGAGTCCGGAGCAGGCGGCGGGCAAGACGCACGAGGTCGGCACGCCGGCGGACGTGTACGCGCTGGGCGCGGTGCTGTACGACCTACTGACCGGCCGCCCGCCGTTCCGCGGTGACTCGGTCGCGGTGACGCTCCAACAGGTGCTCACGACCGACCCGGAGCGCCCGCGCAAGCTGGTCGCGTCGATCCCGCGCGACCTGGAAACGATCTGCCTGAAGTGTCTGGAAAAGGAGCAGGGGAAGCGTTACCCGACGGCTCAGGCGCTGGCCGACGACCTGCACCGCTTCCTTCGCGGCGAGCCGATCAGCGTGCGCCCGGCCGGCCCGCTGGAACGCGGCTACAAGTGGGTGAAGCGGAACAAGGTGGTCAGCGGGGCGCTGGCCGCAGTCACGCTGGCGCTGCTGGTGGGCGCGGGCGTCTCGCTCGGCTTCGGTCTGGAGGCGCAGCGGCAGAAGGAAGAAGCCGATGCCGCGACCCTGCGAGAGCAGAAGGAGAAGCAAGACGCGATTGATGCGCGAAACGACCTGAAGGACAAGAACGTCGAACTGATTCGGTCGCGAGATCGCGTGAACCGGACACTGGCGAAGGCACTACTCGGTCCGGTCGCGGGAGAAGGACGCAGTAGCTCGCTGACTCCTCACGAAATCGAGACATTCTGGCAGATCGCGGAACTCCGTCGGGAAGGGGTAACGTGGATGTTCCTCGAGGAATCAATTCAAACCCCCTTGACGTGTATCCAACTCGAGAATCGGGTGGAGTACGTTCTTCATGCTCCACTCGGATTGGATGTCAAACGTCGCAACGCTGTGGATCAGTTGTTGCTGGCAAGCCTGAGACACGCACCGAAAGCCGCACAGTCCGTCAGTATTGCGATGGCGTGTTCGCGCTGGGGATGTTCATCTCAAACTCTCTCGACTGAAATCATGGGCGTCCTATCACTACAGCGCGGGTTTAGAGTACGGATTTATGCCGCTGCTTCTTGTGGGACTTGGTGGCCTGTTGGTTCCGGCGTTGGTGGTAGCGGATCACGT
>JAYUBA010001480.1:0-2917 GCA_043741075.1 Frigoriglobus sp. | reverse complement strand
CACCGCTTCGCGCAACACTACCACCACATGCTGCGCCGCAAACGCATGACGGACGAGTGATGGGCCTCTTTTTAACGAGCCGGAAGCGTAAGCGACGGCAAACGTTGACCCGTCGCTTACGCTTCCGGCTCGTTTACTCCACCGTCCACTGCCACTGCTTCATCGGCTCCACCCTGGCGTGGTCGGTGAGGTCGAATTGCAGCGGCGTTACGGTGATGTAGCCCTCGGCCAGCGCGGTCACGTCGGTGTCCGGGTGCGGGTCGGGGCAGTCGAAGTCCGCGCCCGTCCAGAAGTACGTGCGGCCCCGCGGGTTCACGCGGCGGTCGAACTTCTCCGAGTACGGCGACACGTTCTGCGGCATCACCTTCACCCCGCGAATCGGGCCGCGCTCCAGCACCGGGATGTTCACGTTGAAGAGGCTGCCCGGCGGCGGGGCGTGTGCCAGAATCTGCTCGATCACTTGACGCGCGTACTTCGCCCCGGCGGGGAAGTCGTTAATCTTCTTGTCGTATTCGAGCGAGACCGCGATCGCGGTGCGGCGGTAGAACGCGCCCTCGATGGCGGCGGCGACCGTGCCGGAGTACAGCACGTTGATGCCCGCGTTGCTGCCCGCGTTCAGGCCGCTGATAATCACGTCCGGCGGGTCGGGCAGCAGTTCCAGCAGCGCGAGCTTCACGCAGTCCGCCGGGCGGCCCTCCACGGCCCACCCGACGAACGTCTTCGCATCGTCCTCGAAGACTTCGTTCACGAGCAGCGGCGTCAGGAGCGTGACCGAGTGGCCCGCGGCGCTCTGCTCGGTCGCGGGCGCGACGACCGTGACTTCACCGAGGTTCCGCAACTCGGCGCGCAGCGCGCGCAGACCGGGCGCATAGATGCCGTCGTCGTTGGTCAGCAGAATCCGCATGGCCTCCTCCTCGCGTGGCATCTTCAACGGAAGCAGGAATTGTATGGCACGGTGACGAAGCCCATCCACCTTTCGGTTGCTCCCGTACGTTGTCTTCTCTTGTGGCACCGGTCGCGCCCGGGTCGCGAACGATCGGAACGCGAACCGGTACGAACCATGAACTCGGAAGCGCAAACCCAGAACCCGCAACTTCCCGAAGCCGTGTGGCTCGTGCGGCACGCGGAGACGGCCGCGCCCACGCTGTTCCACGGCGCGGAATCCGACATCGAACTCGGCGCGCACGGCCACCGGCAGGTCGCCGCCGCGGTGAAGTGGTTCGCGGCGCTGAGGCCGACGGTCGTGGTGTCGTCCGCGATGCGGCGGGCGGTGCAGACGGCCGCACCCATCGCCGCCCGTTGCAACGTGCCGCACCTGCAAGAACCGCTCCTGCACGAGCGGCGGGTCGGCTCGCTGTCGCGCCAGCCGCGCGACGCGGCCGACCGCGTCTGGGAGGGAACGCTCGCCCGCTGGCTCGCCGGCGACACCGCCCACGCGGTCGAAGAGATGGAGTCGTTCGACGCGGTCCGCGACCGCACGCTCCCCGCGTTCCGCCGCGTCGTGGAGGCGCACCCCGGCGGGCGCGTCGTGATCGTCTGCCACGGGGTCGTGTGCAAGGTACTGCTGTTGTCGCTGCTCCGCGACTACAGCGCCGCGAACTGGCTGACCATCGGCCGCGCGCAGAACCTGTCGGTGAGCGAACTGGTGCCCGACGCGGGCGCCTGGACCGCGCGACAACTGCTGATGGTTCCGCCGCCGGTCGCCGCGGTGAACGCCGCCTTCGCCGACGGCGTGAAGAAGACGGAAGCGTAGGAACGCGGAGCGCGGAATGCGGAATGGAAGACGGAATGCACCGGAATTGTCACGCGATCCTCTCGGCTATTCGCTCTCAAGTCTTCAACTCCGCATTCCGCATTCCGCACTCCGCGCTCGCGACTGGTCCGTTTATGCGCTTCGGATGAAGGCGCCGCGTCGGCGCGACCGATACCACATACCAGCGGAACGGGCGTGCCCAGCCCGGACCGGCGCCACGGGGACCGGCGGTCGCACGAGCGGTGGTCGGAGGCGTCGGAGGCGGTGGCGCGTGCGGACCCTGCGGGGGCTGCGCGGCCCCGGCGGCGTGCGGGCGTCCGGGTGCGGTCAGGGAGACGCAGACATGACCAGCGAAGAGCTTCTGGCTCCGGCGAGTGAGACCGACGCGCTCCGGCAACAACTCCTTCAAGCTCAGAGGCTCAGCAGCGTCGGCGAACTCGCGTCCAGCATCGCCCACGAGTTCAACAACATCCTCACCACCATCATCAACTCGGCCAAGCTCGGCAGCCGGAACCCCGATCCGGGCGAGAAGCAGCAGGCGTTCGACCGCATCGCGAAGGCCGGGCAGCGGGCCGCCGTCATCGCCGGCGGGATGCTCGGCTTCGCCCGCAAGAGCGGTGCCCACCGCCAGCACTGCGACGTCGCCCGGCTGGTCGAAGAGGTGCTCACGCTCACCGACAAGGACCTGTCCAAGAACCGCGTTCACGTGGAGACGAAGTTCCACGCCCGGCCGGTCGCGTGGGTGGTGCCGGGGCAGATCGAGCAGATCCTGGTGAACCTCGTCATCAACGCCCGGCAGGCGATGCCGATGGGCGGGCGGCTCAAGATCGAGGTGCGCGACAACGTCCCCACGGAGACGGTCGAGATCCGGGTGTCCGACACCGGGCTGGGCATCGCCCCGGACCAGTTGCGGAAGATCTTCGAACCGTTCTTCACCACCAAGCAGCCGGACGAGTACGGCCGCGGGGGCAGCGGGCTGGGGCTGAGCGTGTGCCGCCAGATCATCGAGCAGCACCACGGCCGCATCCGCGTCGAGAGCGTCGTCGGGAAAGGCTCGACGTTCACGGTCAAGTTGCCGAAGCGCCTCACCGACGACCCGGAGTGACGGGCACGTCTCGTCCCTGAGGCGCTTTCACCCCGTCGCTGACGCTCCGGGTTCGCCGG
>JAYUBA010001479.1:0-2918 GCA_043741075.1 Frigoriglobus sp. | reverse complement strand
CTGTGTTCCGTAAATGAGTGGCGGGTTCGAGCGGATCGAGTTCCCGGTCACTCACTCCAGGGGGATCGTCTTGATGCCCCCGTGGTCGCGTGGTGTTTCTGTGCGGCTTTGTCCTACCCTGCACTTTGCGCGATTTCCTTGATTGCTGAAACGCTGTTCTTCAGGGTTTTTCGAGGCACTTGGGGTTTGTGCGGAGGTTCCGCGACCCCCGAAAACGGGCATTATGGTCGATGGCCCTCAGTTCCCCAGGCCTTTTCCGCAGTCGGTTGTGAGGAAATCGCGCAAAGTGCAGTCCTACCGTGTAGCCGTTATGATTCTCCCACATCCGGCGTATTCGGTCATCCGCAGTTTGGCGTTCCGTGCCGCGAGCGCGTGGTAGCTGTCGGCGAAGTCGATCAAGACTCCGGGTTCCCCGCCGTCCACCTGCGGCCAGTCGATCGCGGGCAGTTTCCACTTCGTCCCCGTCGCACGGATCAGAACCCCTGCGCCGATCACGCTCGTGAGCGCCGCTATCTCGGTCGCAATCACGCCGCACCCAGACTCCGGCGTCTCGGGAGCGCGTTCGTTGCCGCTCCAGATCTTCCATCCCGGAAGGAGTCGAGCGAGTTCGCGGGCATGAACCGGGGACTCGACCAGGATCGCGACGCCGGACTTTGCGGCGCACACGATCTCGCCCACAAGAAGTTCGTCATTGCCGACAACGGTTCTCACGGCCTTCTTGCTGCGGCGCGTGAGGCACCGGGCCACTTCGGCGATGCGGCCGTTGCGGCGGGCGTTGCACCAGTACAGGAGTTTCTTCTCCTCGAACGCGTTCAGCTTCTCGGTAGTGGGCCGTGTGCCGTGCGTTTCCAGGACGAGGGTCGTGACGGGCACACGTCCCCGTTCCTCGGGCCACACACATTCTGCGACCACGAGGAGCCGCTGGTTGATGTTCTCGTCCGACGTCCAGCGGGTGCGGGTGAAGGCCAGAATCCTCCGGTACTGCCCCGACGTGGTGACCCGCAGGGCGGCGTCGCCAACTGTGCTCTCCGCGTACGGCAGCACCAGGAGATCCCAGTCGCCGTTGTCGCCGCGTGGGAATTGCCCGACGAGCCCCACAGCCACGCGACCAGATCGCTTCTTCCGGGCGGTGAAGAGGCCCAGGGGTTCGTCGAGGCGAGACGTGAGCCGCGGGGTGATTCGGTCCAACAACTCGTACGTGGAGACCGCGACCGCGATTCGTGCCATCGGGTAGGCTCGTGCAACCACGGCGACGGCGTCTGCGATCCGATCGTCGCTCCGCATCACCATGCGGAGGGCGGTGTGTTCGGCCACCGCCTCCACGACTTCCTGATCTTCTTCGGCGAGTTCCCGCTTCCATTGCTCGTGCCGAACCCAGCGCCCGGAGTCTTCGCGGTGATCGTGCGTTTCGACTTCATACCCGAGTTCCTCCAGCCATTCACGAACACCGGCGACCAGACCCTGCGGCAGGATCTGAACGTCCGGGCGGACGACGCGGTCGCCTTCGAGTTGCCGGTGAGGAACGACGGGCGTGAGGTACGTCGACCGTGCCGCCCGCATCCGGTGCCCCAAGGGACCGCCGGGGTCGAACTCGATGACCGTTCTCTGGAGGAACTCGCGGATCTCGGGTACGACGGGTTCCAGGGTCGCCCAGTGGCCCTTCCAAACGTCGATCCGGGCCGTTCGCCGCGGGGTTCTCGCTCTCTTGGTCGGGACCGGTGGCGTCGGTTCCGCTGCCACGCGGGCGCTTCTGATCGTTGTCCCGGTGCGGGCACCTGCGGCAGGTGCCGCGGTGGATGGTCTCATTTCCACTATTGAGAACTGGTCCGCCGCCGCCTCGAATCTGGACCGCTGCTGTCCGACAGAGCCGACAGACGCATCGACACGCCGCCGCCCCTTTGGTAGGCTCATGGCTGGTTCCTCGGGACGCCGGTCGAGTTCGCTGTTGCCACACAGTTCGACCGGCGTCCTTCTTTTTGGTGGCTCGACACCCAACGACTCTGTCGGGTTTGGACAATTTGGTCAATGCCGGCGATGATGCGTGTGCGTCGTGAGGGGAAGTCGCTGCGTGGACGACGACGGTGCCCTCGAACGTCGGTGCCCGCGACCGCCGTACCGACGCCGTTACAGGGGCCGCGAATGTGGGGCGTCGAACTGGTCGTAATGGGAGCCATGATCGCGGCGAACAGCGTGTTCGCGGCCTACGAGATCGCGTTGGCGTCGGTCGCCCTCACGATCATCCCGCCGCCGACCGCGTTCGCATTCGCGAAGAATTGAAGTGGGTTGGCACCGGGCGTGAGGTTACATTCAGTCCTCGGACATCGACACCCGAGGAAGTTGTTCCCATGACCCCCAAGTACGACACGGGTCCAGCGCGACTGCCGTTCGATCCAGGCGTCGGTCCGCGCACCAACATCGTCTACGACACCAGTGGGCTTCCCATCCTGGTCGCGCCGAGTCCGTCACCGGCACCCGCGACCGGCGCGTCCGGGCCGCTCACCTGGTTCATCGACGCCCTCGGCAATCGGGTGGACGTGACCGGGCCTCCCCTGGCTGATGACGCCGACGATCCGCTCATCGTCACTCGGCCTTCGTGACCCGATCCCACCAGACGAAGATCGCGACCGTCTGCCCCTCGTTCACGATAGGCAGGGTGCTACGGACCCGGATCGGGTTCGAGAGCAGGAACTTCTGCAACACGTCGGCCAGGGCGATGTGCAGTTCCGCTTCCGGCGGCGGGTGCGACGGGTTGGGAATGAGCAGCGTGCACCCCTCACCGACCGGGCACATATCGACCATGCCCTTGCCCGCGTGTCCGTTGCCGCCGGGGTTGATACGATTGGCCACGGCCGCACTCCTCTCAAATGGAACTCCTGTCGTCCAACGAACGGCATCGCGCTCGAACTCGCCGGTTCGTG
>JAYUBA010001478.1:0-2921 GCA_043741075.1 Frigoriglobus sp. | reverse complement strand
ACCCCCACGGGCCAGCCATTCTTCGTCATGGAGTTGGTCCACGGCGTGCCGATCACCGAGTACTGCGACCGCCAGCGGCTGCCGGTCGCTGCCCGCCTGCAGTTGTTCGTATCGGTGTGTCAGGCAGTGCAGCACGCCCACCAGAAGGGGATCATCCACCGCGACCTGAAGCCGGGCAATTTCCTCGTCACCGAAGTCGATGGCCGACCGACGCCGAAGGTCATCGACTTCGGCGTGGCCAAGGCGACCGAACTCAAGCTGACGGACATAAGCTTCGCGGACACCGGGGCCATCGTCGGCACACCGGCGTACATGTCGCCGGAACAGGCCGACCCGTCGTCGATGGACATCGACACCCGGACCGACGTGTACGCGCTGGGGGTGATGCTCTACGAACTGCTCACGGGTTCGCCGCCGATCGACGCGAAGCAGTTCAAGCGGGGTGCGGTCCTGGAGATGCTGCGGATGGTGCGGGAGGTGGAGCCGCCGCGGCCCAGCACCAAATTGAGCGCGGCCGACGACCTGCCGAACATCGCGGCCAACCGGGATATCGATCCGGCGAAGTTGTCGAAACTCCTGAAAGAGGAACTCGACTGGGTGGTGATGAAGGCATTGGAGAAGGACCGCACCCGGCGGTACGACACGGCCAACGGGCTGGCCCGCGACATCCAGCGGTATCTGGCCGATGAGGTGGTCGAGGCCCGGCCGCCGAGCACCGGCTACCGGCTGAAGAAGTTCGTCCGTCGGCACAAGGGGCAGGTCATCGCCGCGAGTCTCGTTCTGCTCGCCCTGCTGGGCGGCATCGTGGGCACCACGCTCGGGCTGATCGAGGCCCGGCAGCAGGAAGAGAAAGCACGCGGCGAAACGGCCGAGAAGGAAAAGGCCCGCCTGGCTGAGGCCCAGCGCGTCACGGAACGCGATGCGGCCTTGAAGGCGGAGGCCGAGCGCGCCGACGAACTCAAGCACCGGCTCGGCGTCAGCGCGATGGTTCTCGCCACCGCCGCCTACGACAATCGCGATTTCAAGTTGGCGACCGAGCGGCTCGACAACGTGCCCGTGGGGCAGCGCGGCTGGGAATGGCGCTACCTGAAACGGCAAGTGCGCGGCGGCATTTTCACCCTTTATGGGCACAAGCACGCGGTCACGAGCGTGGCGTTCAGTCCGGACGGCACGCGGATCGTCACCGGGGCCGGCGACCAAAATGAACCGTTCGAGGCGAAGGTGTGGGACGCGCGGACGGGAATGCTCCTGTTCGACTTGAAAGGACTCCCCCCGACAGTACCGGGGATTAACATCCCGATCGTGAGCGTGGCGTTCAGCGCGGACAGCAAGCGAATCGTCACTGCCGGTGGCGACAAGACAGCGCGCGTGTGGGACGCGACGACGGGGGCGATCCAACTCGAACTGAAAGAACACGCGGGGGAGGTGAAGTGTGCCGCGTTCAGCCCCGACGGCACCCGGATCGCCACCGCCTACGAGGCGGGCAACGCCGGACTGGTGAGGGTGTGGGACGCGCGGACGGGTAAACCGCTCCTCGACTGGAAGGCGCACATGTATCCGGTCACGCGCGTGGCGTTCAGCCCGGACGGCGCGCGGGTCCTCACCGGCGGGCGCGACCAGGCGGTGAAGGTGTGGGACGCACAGACGGCAGCGATCCTGCTCGACGTGAAAGGCATAATGAGCGAAGAGAGCAGCGTTGCGTTCAGCCCGGACGGCAAGCGCATCGTGGCCGGCCGGAATGACGGGACGGCGCGCGTGATCGACTCGCGAACGGGAGAATCCCTTCTCGTATTGCGTGGGCGGCCGCGCGTGTCGCACGCGTTCTCGCTAAGCACGAGCGGCGTGCTGAGCGTGGCGTTCAGTCCGGACGGCACGCGGATCGTCACCGCGGGCACGACCGGCGGGTTCGGCACCGGCGAGGCGAGCGTCTGGGACGCGCGGACGGGAACGGAACTGCTCGAACTGAAGGGGCACACCGCGATTGTCCTGAGCGCGTCGTTCAGCCCCGATGGCGAGCGGATCATCACCGGCAGTTTGGACGGGACGGCGAAGGTGTGGGACGCGCGGACCGGCACGCCCCGGCTAGAACTGGACGGGATCAAATCCCCGATCCAAAGTGCGGCGATGAGCGCGGACGGCCGGTGGATCTTGACCGGCGGCGGAGAGTTCGAAAAACCCGGCCAGGCAACGGTCTGGGACGCGCGAACGGGCGTGGCTAAACACGTCCTCAAAGAGTTCAAGGGCACGGTTTACAGCGTGGCGATCAGCCGGGACGGCACGCGGATCGTCACGGGCGGCGGCCGGGCCGGAGAAGACCTCGCCACCGGGCCCGGTGACGCCATCCTCATTGAACCGGGCACCCCCGGTATCCACACCGGCACCGCCGAGGCGACGGTGTGGGACGCCCGGACCGGAGCAGCCCTTGTTGAATTGAAAGGCTTGAAGGAACCCGTTGGCGGTGTATCGATCAGCCCGGACGGCACACGAATCGTCACCGCCGGGTATCGGGAGTTGACGAACGGAGGAGCCGAACTGAAGGTTTGGGACACGAAGACGGGAACGCTCCTGCTCGACCTCACCCAACCGGATCAGCGTGCCACACGATTTGGCGAGCGAGGGGGGAGTGTGGCGTTTAGCCGGGACAGCACGCGTTTCGTCACCGGGGGAGTGCGGCACAAGAATAGTCTCGGAAACGAGGCGAAGGTGTGGGACGCCCGGACGGGTAAGGTCCTCGTCGAACTGAAAGGGACTGACGACCCGGTGCTGAGTGTGGCGTTCAGTCCGGACGGAATGCGAATCGCCACGGGCGGTCACAACAAGACGGCGACGGTCTGGGACGCGGAGACAGGAGTAGCCCTCATCGAACTGAAAGGTCACACGGGCAACGTGAATTGCGTGGCCTTCAGCCCAGACGGCAAGCG
>JAYUBA010001477.1:0-2927 GCA_043741075.1 Frigoriglobus sp. | reverse complement strand
CGGTGTGTCCGCGGAGGCCGAGCAACTCCCGGCCGCTCGTTGCATCCCAGACGTGCACGATCTTGTCTTCGCCCGCCGAAACGATGAGTCGGCCGTCCGGGTCCGGGCTGAAGGCGACGCCCAGAACGAGTCCGCTGTGCGGTAGGGGGCGAAGGCGCTTGCCGGTCGCCGTCTCCCACACGTCCACGCGGCGGCCGAAGCTGGCCGTGGCCAGCCGCCCGCGGTCCGGGCTGAATGCCAGCGCGACGACGGCATGGCGAGTTTCGGGGAAGGTGCGTAGCGGCGCGCCCCCTGCTTCCGGGTTCCAAAGATTCACGCTTCCCCGCCAGTCCCCCGTCGCCAGGCGCCCCCCGTCGCGACTGAACGCCACGCTGATCCGATTCGTTTCGTGTCCGCGGAGGGTGTGCAGGAGCTCACGTGTGCTCCAGTTCCAGACCCTCACCGCACCACCGCTTCCCGCCGCGAGGTGGCGGCCGTCGGGGCTGAATGCCGCGGCATACGCGGTCCCAAACGTGTGACCGGCGTCGCACGGGCCTTCAAACACCTGGAGGCCGGTCGCCCACTCCCAGACCTTCACCAGCTTGTCCGCACCGACGGAGGCCAGGTGTTTGCCGTCCCGGTGGAACGCGACGCTGGACGCGATGCCCGTGTGCGCGTTTTCGAGCGTCTGGATCACCTTGCCCGTCCTGCTGTTCCAGACCTTGACGGCCCCATCCCCACCCGCGGAGGCCAGGTGCTCGCCGTCGCGGCTGAACGCGATGCTGTGGACCCCGATTTTGTTCCGAAGGATGACCGGCTCCACCCGGCAAAGCCGCATGAGGTAGCGCCACTCCCACTCGCGCAGGACTTCCGGACACTCTTCGAGAAGCTTGAGGGTGCCGCCCAGATTGTCCGCCGACAACTCGCGGTAGGCCAGTGCGATCCGGCGGAAGTACGCATCCACCCGCTCGCGGTCGTTGGTCCGCTTCAGCTCGTCCA
Organism: Frigoriglobus sp.; assembly: GCA_043741075.1. Lineage (GTDB taxonomy): Bacteria > Planctomycetota > Planctomycetia > Gemmatales > Gemmataceae > Gemmata. The sequence continues at coordinate 1,949 of JAYUBA010001477.1, read as the reverse complement.
CGGCCCGGGTCTCGGCGTCCAGCGCGATCGCCGTTTCCCGTTCCTTGCGCGCGATCAGGAGGTTGCTCGTCGCCAGTCCCGCCACCGCCAGCACCACCGCCAGGGCCGCGGCCGTCGCGGTCGCGAGTGCCAGCTTGTTCCGCCGCGCGAACTTGCGGAAGCGATACCTCACCGACGGCGGGCACGCCTGCACCGGCTCGTCGTTCAAATAGCGCTGCACGTCGGCGGCGAACCCGTTGGCCGTGTCGTACCGGCGGGAGCGGTCCTTCTCCAGCGCCCGCATGGAGATCCAGTCCAGCTCCCCCCGCACGACCCCGTTCAGCCGCCGCGGCTCCAGCCCGCGGTTGGCCGCGATGGCGGGCAGCCCCTGCGACGTGCTCAGCCGGGTGCTGGGCCGGGGCGGCTCCTCCTCCCGGATCAGCCGCAGCACTTCCAGAAACGTCACCTCCTTGAGGCGCTTCCGCTCCAGCGGGGTCGTGCCGGTCAGCAGTTCGTACAGGAGCACGCCGAGCGAGTACACGTCGCTGCGGGTGTCCACGTCCAACTGGTTCACCTCGGCCTGCTCGGGGCTCATGTACTGCAGGGTGCCGACCACCGCCCCGACCTCGGTGAACAGCGTCCGGTCGGTCAGCTTCTGGCCGGTCGCCTTGGCGATCCCGAAGTCGATGACCTTGGGCACCGGCTTGCCGTCGTACAGGCAGACCATCACGTTCGACGGCTTGATGTCGCGGTGGATGATGCCCTTCTGGTGCGCGTGCTGAACCGCGTGGCATACCTGCACGAACAGCCCCAACCGCTCCTCGCAGGTGAGGTGGTGGTCGTCGCAGTACGTCGTGATCGGCACCCCCTTCACCAGTTCCATGACGAAGTAGGGCAGCCCGCGGTCCGTCGTACCCGCGTCGAACACCTTGGCGATGTTCGGGTGGTCCATGAGGGCCAGCGCCTGCCGCTCCGCCTCGAACCGCGCGAGTACCGGCTTCGAGTCCATCCCCGCCTTGATCAGCTTGAGGGCGACCTTGCGCTGGACCGGGTGGGTCTGCTCGGCCATGAACACGGTGCCCATGCCGCCCTCGCCGAGTTGTTGCAACAACTTGTACGGGCCGATCACGGTGCCCGGGGCGTCGTCGCTGGTGGGGAGGTGGAGCGCGGTCCCGCCGGAGTGTGGGGGGGAGGCCACCGTCACCCCCGCGGCGGCCGGCCGCTCCAGGAAACTGCCGGCTTCGCGGTGGATCCGGAGAAGGTGCCCCACCTGCTGCTCCAACTCGGCATCACCGCCGCAGGCTTCGGCGACGTAGCCCGCCCACTGCTCGGCCGGCAACTTGCCGACCGCGTGCAGGAACAGTTCGCGGGCTTTCAACAGGTCTGCGGGCATGGCACGTCGCTCCCGGTCCGACACCTGTAGTGCGGATTCGAGGTCCGATTCGTCCGGAGGAATTGCAAAAGAATTCGGTCGGGCCTGTCGGTCACTCCCCGTCCAGCAGGGTCCGAAGGCGGACCCGGGCGTAAGACCAGTGCTCGTAAGCGGTGGAGCGCGAGATACCGACCACCCCGGCGGCGTCCTCGAGCGACAGCCCACCGAAGTAGCGCAACTGGATCAGCCGGGCGGCCCGGGGGTCCTCGGCGGCCAACCGGGTCAGGGCTTGATCGATGTCGAGCAGTTCATCGGCGGGCGAGGCGAAGCCGACGTTGGCGTCGTCGAGGGGAACCCGAACGCTCCGCCCGCCGCGCTTCTCGGCCTGCTTGCGGCGGGCCTGATCGACGAGGATGCGGCGCATGGCCTCGGCCGCGGCGGCGAAGAAGTGACCGCGGCTGTTCCAGGGCGGGCCCGCGTCCGTTCCGACGAGCCGCAGGTACGCCTCGTGAACGAGGGCCGTCGGCTGGAGTGTGTGGTCCGGCGCCTCGGCCACCATCCGCGCCGCGGCGAGCTTCCGCAACTCGTCGTAGACGAG
>JAYUBA010001476.1:0-2927 GCA_043741075.1 Frigoriglobus sp. | reverse complement strand
GGCGGGCTTACGCCGCGCCGCTCGCCGCGTACAAAAGCCCGGCCGCGGGCGAACCGGAGCCGGTCACTTGGACGATGCCGCCGAACTGAACGTGATTTCACCTTCCGCCGGCCGCGGTCCGGTCACCACCGGGATTCCGTGGCCCCGCGGGAAACTCCTCGACCCGCAAAAGCTCGTCCTCCGCGACGCCAGCGGGAAGGCGGTGCGACTGCAGGCGCGTGCCACCGACCGCTGGCCCGACGGCTCCGTGCGCTGGGTGCTGCTCGACTGGATCGCGGAGGCGAACGCCGGGCCGTACCGCGTCGCGGTGGGCGACCCGGTCGTGACCGAAGGGCCGGAGGTGATGACTGGCGACTTCGGATGCGCTGTGGACGCCGACGGAACCCAGCATTTCCCGCTACATACTCCCTTTCTATCGGATAGCGGGGTGCAGGTTTGGTACGGCAACATGCTCACCGGACCCAACGTGACATTGTCAGTGGTTGACGACAAGAACCGCCGGTCGTTCCTGATATTCTCAGCCTTCGTAGTCGAAGAGCCGGGGCCGACACGCACGACGCTATTCAGCCGCTGTCGATTGGTGTATCGACAGAAAGCTACCCTCAAGCCATTCGCCGAGGCCGAGCTTCGGTTGCACTATTTTGCAAGCCCGGCGGTGGTACGAATCGAGTTCACCATCCGCAACCCGCGTCGCGCGGCCCACCCCGGCGGGCGGTGGGACTTGGGTGATAGCGGCTCGATCTTCTTCAAGAATGTCGCGCTCACGTTTGCGCTGCCAACCCGCGAAGCCGCAAGCGTCTACTGTTCCCCCGAAATCGGCGCGCCGGTCGAGGAATTCAGCGAACCATTCGAGCTGTACCAGGATTCCAGCGGCGGGGAGAACTGGCGCAGTACCAACCACATGAACCGCAAGCGCGAAGTGCCGCTGTCGTTCCGCGGCTACCGGCTGAAGGCCGGTAAAGCATCCTCGCCCTCTCCCCTTGCGGGAGAGGGCAGCGAGCGAAGCGAGCGGGTGAGGGGTGAGACCTCAACACTTCCGCCAAGTTACCCCTCACCCGTCGGCGAAGCGCCGCCACCCTCTCCCGCAAGGGGAGAGGGCAAAAGTACGGAGCGAACCGGCCTGCGCGCGACGCCGCTCGTCACGCTGTCGCGCGGCGAACACGCGGTCGGGGTCGCGGTGCCGCACTTCTGGCAAAACTTCCCGATGGCGGTTGACATCTCGGAAAACTCGCTCACACTTCACCTGTTCCCGCGGCAATCGACAGATGTTCACGAACTTCAGGGTGGCGAGCAGAAGACGCACACGTTCGCGGTCGCGTTCGGTCCCGACGCCAAGCCCGAAGCGCTGGAGTGGTTCCGCCAGCCGGCCCGCGCGTTTGCTTCGCCCAAGTGGTACTGCGACAGCGGCGCGATCCCGTACCTCACGCCGAAGGCCGACGACCCGAACGCGGAGTACCTCGCGCTCGTGGACGCGGCCATCGAAGGGCCGGACAGCTTCGATCACAAGCGCGAAGTGATCGACGAGTACGGCCGGCGGCACTTCGGCGACATCTACGGCGACCACGAAGCCGTTTACCACACCGGCCCGGCGCCGATGGTGTCGCACTACAACAACCAGTACGACCCGGTCGCCGGGTTCGCATATCAGTTGATGCGCAGCGCCGACCTCCGCTGGCTGCGGCACATGGACGAACTCGCGGCGCACGTCATCGACATCGACATCTATCACACCACGCGGGACAAGTCCGCGTACAACGGCGGGCTGTTCTGGCACACGTTTCACTACGTCGATGCCGACACCGGCACGCACCGCTCGTACCCGCGCTCGCTGCTTCAGTTGAAGGGGATGCCCGGCCTCGACCCGAACGACCCGAAGGCGAAGCGGTCGAAATCGGTGTACGCGCTCGGCGGCGGCCCGGCGAACGAACACAACTACACGACGGGCCTCATGCTCCACCACTTCCTCACGGGAAGCGCCGCGTCGCGCGAGGCCGCGCTCGGGCTGGCGCGGTGGGTGATCGACATGGACGACGGCCGCAAGACGGTGTTCCGCTGGCTCGCACGCGGCGACACCGGGTACGCCAGCCAGAGCCGCGACGCCGGCTACCACGGCCCCGGCCGCGGGTCGGGCAACTCGCTTTCCGCGCTGCTGGATGGGCACCGGCTGAGCGGCGATCCCGCGTTCCTGGCGAAAGCGGAACAGATCGTGCGCCGCTGCATTCACCCGGCCGACGACGTGCCGAAGCGAAACCTGTTGGATGTCGAGAACCGCTGGTTCTACACGATGTTCCTTCAGTCTCTCGGCAAGTACCTCGATCACAAGGCCGAACGCGGCGACCTCGACAGAATGTACGCTTACGCCCGCGCGAGTCTGCTGCACTACGCCGGCTGGATGGCGGAGCACGAGGTGCCGACGCTATCGCGGCCGGAGGTTCTGGAGTACCCGAACGAGACGTGGGCGGCGCAGGACATGCGGAAGAGCGAAGTCTTCAAGTTCGCCGCGAAGCACGCGACCGGCGCGGAGAAGGACCGCTTCCTCGAGCGCGCCGACTTCTTCTTCCGCGACGCGGTCTCGCGGCTCACCGCGTCTCCGACACGCACGCTCGCGCGGCCGGTGGTGCTGATGCTCTCGTTCGGCTACATGCACGCGCACTTCCAGTGGCACCCGAACGACGCGGCCCCCGCGCCCGCGGCGGAGGTGACCGACTTCGGCAAGCCGGAGGCGTTCATCCCGCAAAAGGTGATCGCGAAGAAGCGGGCGAAGTTGCTCGCCGCGGCCGGCGCCGCGTGCGGGGCGGCGGCCGTCGCGGCGCTGGCGGGCTGGTTGCTATTGAGGTGAGGGGGAAGCGAAAGACCCTCACAGAGCGACATACCGGACATGAAGCTTTGGCTTTGACCTCCCCCCTTGAGGGGGAGGTCGGCGAGGC
>JAYUBA010001475.1:0-2929 GCA_043741075.1 Frigoriglobus sp. | reverse complement strand
GCCGGATTTAGCCCCCTCTCCCCTTGGGGGAGGGGGTTGGGGGTGGGGTCTTTCACGAACTCGCGCGCGAGCCAGTCGAGCAGTTCCGGGTGCGTGGGCGGCGTGCCGGCTTTGCCGAAGTTCGCGAGCGTGGGCACGATGCCGGTGCCGAAGTGGTGCTTCCAGATGCGGTTCACCATCACGCGGGCCGTGAGCGGGTGATCCGTTTGCGTCACCCACCTCGCGAACGCGAGCCGGCGGCCGGTTTGCTTCGCGCCCGGCCACGGCGGCTTCACCTCGAAGGGCGTCTTGCCGTCGGTGAGAACGCTCGGCACGCCCGGCCCGACGAGCGCGCCGGGCAGGAGGTAATCGCCGCGTCGGTAGATGTACGTCGGCGACGGCTCGCCGCGGTCCCACACCGCCTGAATCTTTGGCTCCGGCGTTGCTCGCTTCGCCTCCCACCCCTTACGCTCGGCGGTGGTCACGAACGAGAGCAGCCGCGGCGGGGCCACGTCGATGCTCTCCGGCCCGATGCCCGGTCGAATCTCCGGCTTCAACCAGTCGTACTCGTCGAGCGCGCCCTTGAACACCGCGACGAGCCGGTAGTAGTCGCGGTGCGGGATCGGGTCGAACTTGTGCGTGTGGCAGCGGGCGCACTTCATCGTGAGGCCCAGCACCGCCGACCCGAGCACGTCGATCTCGTCGGCGAGCACTTCGACGCGGTCCGGGATGAAGCCGGTGATGTTCGCCCACGTCGCGTCCGGCGTCATGCGCAGGAAGCCGGTCGCCACGAGATTGTCGTACAGTTCCGGCGTGACCTCTTTTGCCCCGGCGTAGTCCGCGAGTTCGTCGCCCGCGAGCTGTTCGAGCAGGAAGCGGTCGTAGGGTTTATCGGCGTTGAAACTGTTGACGACGTAGTCGCGATACCGCCACGCGTGCGGACGTGGCAGGTCTTGTTCACGCTTGCCCTCCGAGTCCGCGTAGCCCGCGAGGTCGAGCCAGTAGCGGCCCCAGCGCTCGCCGTACCGCAGTGAGGCGAGCAGCCTGTCGATCAGCTTCTCGTACGCGTCCGGCGAGTTGTCCGCGAGGTACGCCTTCACCTCGCCGGGTTCGGGCGGGAGGCCGGTGAGGTCGAAGTACGCGCGGCGCATGAGCGTCGCGCGGTCCGCCTCCGGCGCGAAGGTCAGCCCCTTCGCTTCGAGTTTCTGAAGGACGAACGCGTCGATCGGGTTGCGGACGCGGGCGTTGCTCGTCGCGGGCACCTTCACCGGCTGCGGCGGGCGGAACGCCCAGAAGTCGCGATCCTTGTCGGTCACCAGCGTGTCGGGCGTCGTGGTTGCGACATCCGGCCGCACGTCCACCACCGGCGCGCCATCCGCGATCCACTTCGTGAGTGTGTCGAGTTCCGCCTTCTCCACCGGCTTCACGCAGGCTTCGACGAGCTTGGCCGCCGGCGGCATCTGGCCCGCGGCGATGCGCTTGACGACGAGGCTATCCCTGGGCTTGCCGGGCGCGACCGCGGGACCGGACTTGCCGCCGCGGAGCATCGCCGCGGGCGTGCGCAGGTCGAGGCCCGCTTCCTGCTTGTGCCGGCCGTGGCACGCGGTGCAGTGCCGCAGCATGATCGGGATCACGTCGTGCTGCGTGAGTGCGATTTCGGCGCTGCCGATCGGCACCTTCGCCCCGTCCGCGATCCACCGGCGCAGCGTCTCGACTTCGACCGCGGCGAGTGCGTCCCTCTTCGCGGGCGGCATCTCGCCCTTGTGGACGCGTTCGTACAGCGGGCTCTTCTCCGGCTTACCGGGCACGACCGCCGGGCCGGACTCGCCGCCCTTCAACACGGCCGCGGGGGTACTCAGGTCGAGGTCGGCCTTCTTCACCTTGTCGCCGTGGCAGCGGACGCACTTCGCCTCCAGCAGCGGGCGCACGTCCTTCGCGAACGAGGGGGCGGGTGAATCGACCGCGCGCGCGGCCGGGCCGGCGAGGAGAAGCGAAAGGAGGCCGAGCGGCAACCGCGAATGGCGCATCGCGAGATCGCGTGAGGCGGGCGGAGCGAAGGTGTCTCCCAGTGTAACGCGCCGAGCGGCGCGTCACTTCACTCACTTCACCAGCTTGGCGACATCGTCCTTGATCGCGTCGGCCCAAATCTTGTACCCGTCCGCGCTCAGGTGCAGCAGGTCGGGCATCACCTTGCGCTCGAGGCCGCCGTCCTTGTTTAGGAACTTCCCGCCGATGTCCTTGTAGAAGACCTTCTTGTCGTCCGCCAGCTTCGCGAGGATGTCGTTGATCTGCTTGATCTTCGGGTTGAGCTTTTCCGCCGGGGCGACGGGGTCGTCCTTCCCGATCCCGCCGGCCCGCGGGAACACGCCGAGCACCAGAACCTTCATGTCCGGCTTCGCCTTCTGGAGCGTCTCGACGATGGCCTTCACGCCGCCGGCGATCTGCTCGGCCGAGTGCCCGCCGGTGTTGTTCGTGCCGATCATGATGACCGCCAGCTTCGGCTTGAGCGGGTCGATCTCTTTGCCCTCGGTGATGCGCCACAGCACGTGCCCGGTCTGGTCGCCGCCGATGCCCAGGTTCACCGGCTTGAACTCGCCGAACGCCTCGTCCCAGGTCTTCTTCTGACCCTCCCACCCGTGGGTGATGGAGTCGCCGAGGAAGATCACGTCGCCCTCGCCCTTCTCGACGGTCTTGAGGAACTGCTTGTGCCGCGGGATGTCGCGGTTGAGCGGCTTCGCCGCCGGGTTGTCCTTCGGCTCCTGCGCCGACACGGTGAGGCACAGGGCCAGCGCGAAGCCGGCAACGACGAGACGCCGAACGAGCATGATCTTCTCCGGTGGTGGCGGGTTCAGGCGGGGTGCGCGGGTGGGATACGCGGGCGGGTGGAAGAGGAGGCCTGAACTCCGTGGGTAGTATCGGTGTTGGCGCGGTGAGCGGCAACGAGGAAGTG
>JAYUBA010001474.1:0-2931 GCA_043741075.1 Frigoriglobus sp. | reverse complement strand
GGAGGAGATCCCGACAACCGGGACACGCGGGCTCGTCCATGCCGCCATCGTAGTGACTGAGGCGTCATGCAGACCGGACGAGGGGCTAATCAAGTACTAACCTGGGCACCGGAGGCCCGCGATGACCGCCCTCGTCACCCAGCGGGTCCACCGACTGGCCGGCTCGCTCGCCGAGCTGAAGGTCAAGGTCCGCGCCGCCCTGGCGACCGAACTGGCCGGCGCGGTCGGCGGCGCGGTCCGCGACGTCCTGATCGCCGCCCTGATCGACCGCGTACTCGTCGAGGCGCCCCGGTCCTCCACGCGCCCGCCGACGCCGCGCGCCGGCGGGTGGCGGGAGGACGGGTACGAGGACCGGGACCGCTGGGGCGAGCCCCGCGACCCGTGGTCCGACCCCGACGACGACGACACCCGCGACCGCACGCCCGCGCGGTACGGGCGCGACGAACCGGAACCGGCGGCCGCGGTGCCGACGGCCGCGGCGCTCGCGGTCGGCGTGAACGTGGGGCGGTGGTGGCTGGCACGTCGGGGCACGGTCCCCGCCGCCGTCGGGTTCGGCGTGCTGGCCACCGTCCTGGGGCTGGCCGGCGGTCCGGTCGCCCGTGTCGCGCTCGCCGTCCTCGCCGCCGCGACCGACCTCCTCACCGCAGAGTCCGCGCTCGCCCGGCTCGACCCGCCCTGACGCAAACAACTTTTGTCACCCTCGATCCGGCACCGCACGACAACGCCCGCACCCGACCGGCCCCGAAGAGGGCGGCCGCCAGCCGGAAAGATCGCGCGCCCGGGGTCGAGTACGTGACACTTCCGAACGGTCCACAAACACGCCGATCTCATCACCCAGTACAGGAGAACTGACCATGTCCGCGACCACGACCACGATGAACGGGAAGCCGCAGCGCAAGCAACTGGCCGACCAGCTCGACCGCCTGGACGGGATCATCGACGCCCTGGCCGACGGGCTCAACCAGGCGGTGGCCGACGCCGCCCGCGAGGGCACCCGGCTGGCCGTCAAGGACGCGATCGTCGAGATCATGACCAACCCCGAACTCCGCGCGATGCTCGCCCCGGCGCGCCCGGATCCCACGCCCGTGCCCGTCGCCCCGCCGCCCGAGACCGTCACGCCGGAGCCGAAGAAGCCCGGGCTGTGGACCCGGCTGAAGGCGAAGGTCGCCGCCGCGCGGGACGCCCTGACCGGCGCGGCCGCGAAGGCGAAGGCGGCGGTGGCGGCCAGGTACAAGGCCGCGAGCAACGCAGTTGCCGCCGTCGGCACGGCCGCCGGCGAGGCGCTCCCGCTGGGCCGGATCGTGCTCCGGGCCGCCGTGGTCGGGGTGGCGGTCGGCGTGGTATGCCTGGTGATGCCGCAGACGGCCGCGGCCGCGGTCAGCGCGGTGAGCGTGGCGGCCACGACCGTTGCCGTCCAGACCGGGACCTGGCTGAAGCGGGCCGCCCGCCGCTTCGGCCTGGTGAACTGACCGGGAGCGGCGGACGGGGTTCGGTCGAGGAGCGCGTTAGGTAAAGGGAATCGGCCGGTCGAGTGCGCACCGTAGGGTGCGTGCGTCAGCCCGTGCGATGCCCCGAATCGAACTCCGCTCCGCGACCGCGTCCCGTCCGCCAACCCCGACATCGTGCATGACACGCCCCTCAACCCGACATCCGGAGACCGCCGTGCTCTACCTGGTCGCCGCCATCTTGATCGCTCTGCTGGCGTTTTGAGCCGCCGGTATGCGCCACAGTTGACCGATCACACACTTCAACCACAGGAGTCGCCGTCATGGCGAAGACCGTCGTGATCGACGAGATCCACCTGACGATTCGCATTCCCTCCGACTGGCCCGACGCGCGGGCCGAAGAGATCGGCCGGACACTCACCGGTGCCGACTTCATGACACGTCTGCGCCGGGCCGTCCGTGCCGCGCTCCGGGCGTACCCGGAGTTGGCGGTCGTCCGGGTGTCGCTGACCCGGTGAACGGCGGGGGTTCACCATCCGGTGAGCCGGCCGGGCCGAACTGTCCCGCCGTTCCGCTCGGCCGCGATCGTCGCGCCGCACCCGCCGAACGGTGTCGGCGTGGCGTCGGGTGAGCTCGTTCGGGTACACTGTTTTGTGTTGAACCGTCCCCATTGCGCCCGTGGTGATCCCGAATGGCCGAACCCGACGCGAGCCGGTCCTAAGAGGTGACCGTGCCCGTTTCCCGACTCGGACAGCCGTTCGAGTTCCGGCTCCACGCCTGCTCGCCCTCGGCCCGGGCGCCAGGGTGCGGTACGAATGGATGGCCCTGTCCTTGTTCCGGCGCTTCAGGGCGGAGGCCTCGTTCGCCGCCTTTCGGGCCGTCGTCGGGCACTGGGCGGCGACGATGCGTGCGGCCGAAGCGTGGAACCTCGATAACGAGGTCCACTTCGTGGCCGCCCAGTGTTACCCACTCGTAGCCGAGTCGATAAGCCTCCAGGACGTGTACAAGGACGCGTACCTGAAGCCCGCGAGCACGAACCCGACCGCGGACGGCTTGTCGGACGACATCCGGAAGCGCATCCGGCGAGTGGTGCGGGAACGAGACGCGGGTCTGGTCCGGGCCGAACTCGACCAGGTTCTCGGCCGGTTCGAACCGCTCGCGCGCCTGATGACGCTCCTCCGGGAGGCCTTCCGGCGGTCGGTCGGGAGCGGGGTGGTCGAACTCCGCCACGCCGGCAACGACGGCTTCGAGCCGTTCCTGAAGGAGGTCGATCATTGGTCGCGCGGCCGCGCGGGGGCCGGAAAATCACGTCGCCCCGCTGGCCCTGGGGTGGCGCTGAAGTACCCGCTGAGCGGCCTCGTCATTTGCGGGCTGTGCGGGCTGTCGATGTCGCCGTCCTCGTCCCCCGCATACACGACCAGGGCGAGACCAAGCGGTACACCGCCTACCACTGCGGCCGTTCCGTGGACCGTATCTGCCCCAACAC
>JAYUBA010001473.1:0-2934 GCA_043741075.1 Frigoriglobus sp. | reverse complement strand
ACCGTGCGAGGGGTTGGGCGAAGCGATCCAAGAGCGGTCCTTTCGAGAAGGACGGCGCTGGTGACGACTGGGAAATGGCGAGGAAACTGGGGGTGAAGGCCCCATAAAGAACGCGCAAGTATACTACGGCCGCTTGGAGTGCGTGACTGGTTCGCGGTCGGTAATCAACTGCTGGGTTTCAACAGGCCAGAGCGGAGGTCACAGGATGGACGGGGGGACATATTGCATTGCCTTTTTCATCAATGTTTTCGTCGGTTTCCTGATTGGCTGTGCCAAGAACGATATCGTTCGGGGCGTGGTATGGGCGATTGTGCTTGGCCCGGTTGGTTGGGTGATTACTCTTCTGGTGCCCGCAACGCCGTCTCGCAAAACTGAAATGGAAGATAGTGCAGAATCAGGCAAGAATTCTGCGAGGGGCGACAAAAGTCCAGCGAAGGCAAGACAGCCCGCGAAGCAACTAAGTGAGAACGAACTGTGCTACCAGTGCGGGAAAGTTCTGGGACCAGATGAGCTTAAATCGCGAGTGTGTCGCTCCTGTCAAACCTGACAGTGGTATCAGAGTTCGCCACACCAGGCATGATAAGTGCCAGATTTTGAGGTCTATGTGGTGATTGGACGGTCCGAGCGAAGCACAGAGCCAATCATTGCAGCAACGTCGCGTATTCTCCGCTGATTCCCACATGCCCTGGTCGTGCCGGTGCGCTCCGTGCGCGCCGGCCGGGGCTTTCTCATTTCTCCATCCCTTGTAGGAATCGCCGCGGCGTGGGAACCTATCCCTGATGACTTCGACACTGCTCTATTCCGTGGCCCGCAAGGCCGAGGCGATCACGCCGGACGCGGACCTGCTCGCACGCTTCACGCGCGATCACGATAACCCCGCGTTCGAAGAACTGGTGCGCCGGCACGGGCCGCTCGTGTGGGCCGTGTGCCGGCACATGCTCCCCGATCACGCGGACGCCGAGGACGCGTTCCAGGCCGTGTTCCTGGCGCTGGTGCGCTCGGCCGCGGGCATCCGCGACGGGCGCACCGTGCCCGCGTGGCTGCACGGCGTCGCGGTCCGCATCGCGACGCGAGCGAAGCGCGAGTTCGCCCGCCGGAGCCGCCGCGAGCGCCGCGCGGCCGTTCCCGAAGCCGACCGACCGGTTTCGGACGGCGCGTGGGAAGCGATGATCGCGGCGGTTCACGAAGAAGTGCAGCGCCTGCCGGACGCGGAGCGGACCGCGTTCGTCATGTGCGACTTGGAGGGCGTGTCGCAGCCGGACGCGGCGGCGCGGTTGGGCTGGCCGCTGGGGTCACTTTCGGGTCGGCTGTGTAAAGCCCGGCAGCGGCTCCTCGAACGACTCAGCGCTCGCGGGATCGCGCCCGCGGCGGCGATGGGTATCGGAACGACGGCCGGCGTCGCGGGTGCGGTGCCGGCCAACCTGTTCGACGCGGTGAAGGTGTTCCCCGGCTCGCCCGGCGCGGCTTCAACGGCCGTCGCGGTGTTGGCGCGCGGACTTACGGAGGGTGTGACGATGCATGTGAAGTTAATGGCGGCCACGACGGTGATGGTCGCGGCGCTCGGGCTGACCGGCGGCGCGGTGCTGCTGTCGAAGGCCGACGCCCAGCCGGGCGGCGGGTCCGGCCCGCCCCCAGGCCGTCCGGTCGCGCCTCCCGCCGGCCCGCCCCAGGGCCGTCCGGGTGCGCCTCCCGACGGTGCGGGCGGTGGCCCCGCGATGGGCGGCGGCGGGTGGGCGGTCGGCTCGCCGAAGTGGGAGTACAAGTTCGTGGCGGGCGGGTTCCCGGCGAAAGAGTTCGTGCAGTTGTTCACCGACATGGGCAACGACGGGTGGGAGTTCTGCGGCTACTGGGAGATCGCCGCGAACCAGCTCGCGGAGGCCGTTAAGGCGCACCCGGACAAGATGGTGGTCCGCCCCGGCTCGCTGACAACGCTCATCTTCAAGCGCCAGAAGGCTACCGGCGCGGTCGGCGGAATGGGCGGTCCGGGCGGTCCGGTCGATCCCGATGCCAGACTTACTAGAACGTCGCCGATGGGGCCGATGGGGCCGGGCGGGCCGGGCGGGCCGGCGGGGCTGGGCAGTGGCAGCGGCGGCCCGCTGGGACCGGCGATGGGTCCGGGGCCGGGGGGGCCAAAGCCGGAGGCGGTCTTCAACGTGTTCGTGCTCAAGCAGGCGAAGTCCGAGGAGATGGTCACGGTCCTTCAGAAGCTGTTCCCGAACGGCACCCTGACCGCCGACCCGCGAACCAACTCGATCATCCTGCGCGGGGACGGGAAGACGTTGGAAGAGTTGAAGGCGCTGCTCGACAAGCTCGACGTGCCGGTGCCCAAGGCGAAGTGATGCGCTCGCGGTAACATTCCTCGCGCGGCCCCATTCGTGGGGCCGCGTTCGTTTTTGTCGCGGTCACGGCTGCCGTAACCGAACGTTCGCGATCTCGACCGTCTTTTCGCCGGCGTCCACCTGGTAGAACACCGACAGCTCGCCCGCGAACATCACCCGCATCCCTTCCTCCCTCGACTCGCCGACGGCTTGCGGGTCGGTCGATAACTGGTGCGTGATCTGGCGAAGCGCGAGGGCGAACTCGTGCTTGCGCGCGGGGTTGTCGCGGATGATTCCGTTCATGTCGTCGAAGCCTTCGTCCAGCCACACGACGAGGAACATTACTCCTCCAGCAGTTTGAGGATTTCTTCGGTCGTGTGGCGTCCGCCCCTCGCAATTGCGGCGCGGAACTCTTCGAGCGTCGGCTCCCGGTACATCCAGTCGGTCGGTTTGTCCTGGTGGTCGAGCGCGACGAAGTGACCGAGCGCCTTACCGCTGGAATCGGTCAGCAGCACCTTGCCGCCGTTGGACAGAAGCTTCGTCACCAGTTCCGGGTCGATCATCACGGAAACCATCGCGTCGCCTCCTTCGGGGGGGTGGTGTCGCCGCATTATAA
>JAYUBA010001472.1:0-9580 GCA_043741075.1 Frigoriglobus sp. | reverse complement strand
GAGGCACTAACAGAATGCGTTTGTCTATAGTTGCCTGAAGCAGATGAGTGCGAGAGCAAGGTTGAAGAACGCGAACTGCATCTCTTCTTCCTTTTCGGTTATGAACCGGAGTTTGCGGAACCCGTGGAGCCAAGAGATGGTCCGCTCGGCGACCCACCGGAACCCCCCTAACCCGCTCCCGTGGGCGGTTCGACGCCGAGCCAAGTGCGGGTCGATCCCGCGTTCACGCAACTGCTTGCGGTGCGGTTCCGAGTCGTATCCCCGATCCGCATACACGGCAGTCGGATGGTGGATCGGCGTGCCGTCCTGGTTCTGCGGCCCGATGGCGTCGATCAACGGGATCAAGGCGTTCACATCCGCCACGTTGGCTGCCGTGGTGATCCCCGCCACGGGCACTCCATCGGCATCCACGGCTAGGTGCTGCTTGACCCCCGGACGCCCGCGATCCGTAGGGTTTGGCCCACTCCCCTGGACACCGCCGAAGGCACGGGTGAGGGTCGAATCGACGGCGGCTCGCGACCAGTCGATGACGCCGGCGTTGTCCAGGCGGGTCAGCAGCAGTTGGTGCAACGCGAACCACACACCGGCAGCCTGCCAGTCCCGCAAGCGTCGCCAGCAGGTCATCCCCGATCCGCACCCCATCTCGGCGGGCAGATCCTCCCACGGGATGCCGGTCTTGAGGACGAACAGGATACCCGTCAACGCCTTGCGGTTGTCCAGCGGTTTGCGACCGGGGAACCGGAACCGACGTGGCTTGGGTGGTGGAAGCAGAGGGTGGATCAACTCCCACAACTCATCCGATACCAGTTGCTTCGCCATGACATCACCTCCGACGGAACCAACTTAACCGTCGATCAGTGATGCGAATCGCGTACCAGTTACCTCATTCTGTTAGTGCCTCTTACGGAATCCCGTCGCACGCAACTGTACCTCCTGAGCCTGCTGTCCGCGAACGGGTACGCCGGGCAGGTTGTCCTCTTCAACGGCACGAACGCCGACCCGGACTCGAAAGCGATCTACAAGGCCTGGCTCACCCGGCACGCGGGGCAGGAAATCATCTCCGGCTCGCCGTCGGCCGACATGCGGGCGGCTCTCGTCGATGAGTTCCGGGACCGGGCGCAGATCATGATCGCCACCGAGTCGGCGGCGGAAGGCGTGAACCTCCAGTTCTGTAATCTGGTTGTGAACTACGACCTGCCGTGGAACCCGCAGCGAATCGAGCAGCGGTTCGGCCGCTGCCACCGCTACGGTCAGAAGCACGATGTCGTCGTCATCAACTTTCTGAACCGCGAGAACCAGGCCGACGCCCGCGTCTTCGAGTTGCTCGACGAGAAGTTGAAACTCTTCGACGGGGTGTTTGGGGCGTCCGACGAGGTCCTCGGGGCACTCGAATCGGGCATCGATTTCGAGAAGCGTATCCACGCCATCTACCAGAATTGCCGCACCCCGACGGAGATCAACGCAGCGTTCGACGCGCTCCAGAAAGAACTCGACAGCGAGATCACCGCATCAATGTCCGACGCCCGGTCCAAGCTGTTCGAGCACTTCGACCCGGAGGTCCGCCGCACGCTGAAACTCCGGGACGACGCCACCCGGAGCCACCTCAACCGCTACGGGGAATGGCTCTGGTTCCTGACCAAGATCGAACTCGAGGATGCCGCCACCTACGACACCCGCTCACACGGGTTCCGGCTGGGTGCCATCCCGCCAGGTTTGCCGCCTGTTTCCACCGGAACGTACCGGCTCGTCACCGAGAAGGTTGGCGAAGGGGAAATCCACTACCGCGCCGGCCACCCGCTCGCCGAAGCTCTCATCGAGCGGGCACGATGCCGTGTCCTCCCGCCGACGGAGATCGAGTTCCGCTACGATAGCGCCGATGGCAAACTCGGCCTCGTCGAACGGCTCCGCGGTCGGTCGGGATGGCTCCGCCTGATGCACCTGTCCGTCGCGGCGCTCGAGACGGAAGATACCCTCGTTTTCAGCGGCTTCGCGGACGACGGCGAGCGGCTCGACGGCGAGACGTGTCAGAAACTGATGGCGGTGCCGGGGGCGGTGACGGGTCCGGTCGCCTTCCCGACAGGGATCGAGTCCGCGTTCCGCCCCGTGTTGGAAGCCGCCCGTGCGGAAGCGATGAGCGCAGCAATGAACCGCAACCAGCGGTATTACGAAGCCGAGATGGAAAAGCTCGAAGCCTGGGCGGAGGATTTGAAGTCCAGCCTGGACCGGGAAATCCGCGAACTCGAGGTGCAGATTGCAGATATCAAGAAGCAGGCCCGCCTGGCACCTGAATTGGCGGCAAAACTAGCCCTTCAACAGCAAGCGGGCGACCTGGAACGGCAGCGGAACCTCAAGCGGAAGAACCTGTTCGAGGAACAAGACCGGATCGCCGCCCGGAAGGACGCCTTGCTCGACGAGATCGCCGGCCGGCTCACCCAGCAGGTGACCGAAGCCGAGGTGTTCACCATCCGCTGGAAGGTCGTTTAGCACCAGCCGGAAGAAACGGAAAAACCCATGACCGACGAGCAGCAGAAAGAGCAGTTCAGCATTGCTTACGTCCGGCCGTCGCCGGCGCGGCCGGGGTGAACATCTACAAGCCCGAAGTCGATGACGACAGCGTGGACATCGGGTTCTGCACGAAAATCGTCCGGGACCGCATCCAGCGGCCGAAGTTGGAGGCCCAGTTGAAATGCACGGCCGGAGTCGCCGAGGACGAGACGGCGTTCCGCTTCCCGCTCAAGGTGAAGAACTACAATGACCTCCGCGGCGATGACTTGGTGCCGCGGGTACTCATCCTGGTCATCGTGCCCCCCGACGTGAGCGGGTGGCTGACCCAGACCGTCGAGCAGATGGTCCTCCGCAAGTCGGCATTCTGGGTGCAACTCACCGGCCAACCCGAGACAGCGAACAATACCACCGTGACAGTGTCCGTACCGAAGAACCAACTGTTCGACGTGCCCGCCCTGCGTCGGCTGCTAGAAACGGGGGTGACCCCATGAACGTCATTATCCGAGACCGCGAACCGTTCGAGCAACTCAACCCCGCCGAGGTGGCCGCGTACTTGCGGAGCGAAGGCTGGAAGGAAGTCGAGCACAAGCCCGACCGCGTGTCGGTCTGGGTCGATGCGGCTGACGGGGAATCACTCGAAATCCTGTTGCCTCTCCGGCGCACGCTCGGGGACTACGTCCTCCGCATGGCCGAGGCGGTGGGCACCCTGGCGGCTAAGGAGAACCGTTCGCAACTGGAGGTGCTCGCGGACTTACAGACGGCCGGGTCCGATGTTATCCGTGTCCGCTACCGCCACGCTACCGCCACCGACGGCTCGATTTCACTCGACCAGGGTGAGTCGCTCGTCGAAAACGCCCGCGAGATGATGCTCGCCGGAGCGTGCGCGGCTGTGCAGCGGCGGCCGTACTACGCCGCCAGCAAGCCGGAGGAGGCGCGGCGGTTCGTCCGCGGGCTGCGGATGGGGCAGACCGAGCGCGGCAGCTACGTCCTCACCGTCTTCTCGAAGGTGGACCCGAGCCTGAAGGCGGGTCTGAAGAGCCTATTCGACGACCCGGACGCGCCGTTCGAGCGGCGGGCCGTCACCCAACTCGCCACCGCTCTCGCGGCCCTGCGGGCGGCGACCGACATGGCGCTCACCGCCCCGTCGGCCGACGTGTTCCAGAAGGCCGTACAAGCCGGCGTGAGTGCGAACCTGTGCGAGGCCGTGGTCGGCATGAACGGGACGGACGCGCTGCCGGCCGACGAACTGCGCATCTCCTTCACCTACGCACGCTCGCGACCCGCCGACGCCGACGCTCCCCGCGAGATCGCCATCCCCGGCGACCACGTCCGGCTCATCGCCGAGGCGGCCCGCCTGTACCGCGCGTCGGCCCCGCCCGAGGAGACCGAGATCCGCGGGGCCGTCGTACAATTGAAGCGGGACGAGCCGAAGGGGGCCGCGTCCGGCCCGATCACGGTGATGGCATTCATTGAAGGCAAGCCGCGCCGCGTTCAGATCACACTGGACGAAAAGAGTCACCTGCAGGCGATGCAAGCCTACGAGCGGGGTGCGGAAATCTCGTGCACGGGCGACCTCGTGAAGCAGGGCGGGGCTTGGGTCTTGCAAAACCCCAAAGGCTTTACCGTCACCGCTGTCGAGTGACTGCACTTTGCGCGATTTCCTTGATTGCTGAAACGCTGTTCTTCAGGGGTTTTCGAGGCACTTGGAGTGTGTGCGGAGGTTCCGCGACCCCCGAAAACGGACATTATGGTCGATGGCCCCCAGTTCCCCAGGCCTTTTCCGCACTCGGTTGTGAGGAAATCGCGCAAAGTGCAGTCAATCTTACAAATCAGGTGTTTGCGGATACCGGGAACATGAATCGGTTCGATGAAGCCAAGACGCCAACGCCTGCCCCCGGTCACCAGGTCAGAACAGGAACGGCCGCAAGTCCAATTGTCGCAATGACTTTAATCAAAATTGAAAAAAATGCCACTGGGTGTTGATACTCGCTAGCCGGCAGAGTACCATCACACCCAACAGCTCAGACGGCGTGATTTCCGAACCCTTGTCTGTTCTGATCGTATGCTGCGATGACCTTTGCCGGGTAGGCCCGTTGGCTTGCCCGCACCGGCGGCCAGGAGGCAAACCGTATGATCGCGGCAAAGCTGTCCATTATGATGATGGCGTGCCTCCCGGGCACGCTCCCGACCCAGGACGACGCGATCGAGGCCGCCGTCCTGAAGGCGCTCGAACTGAAGAACACCCCTGCCGCACTGCGGGCGTTCGTCGCCGCCAAAACGCCGCTCGCGATTACGGACGAGCGGTTCACCCTCCTAGTCCGCGACCTTAGGGTTGAAGACTTCAAGACGCGTGAGGCGGCCCAGGCGGAACTCGTGCGCGGCGGCCCTGCAGTGCTTGACCGGTTGCGGGCGTCGGCCGAAGCAATCAAGTACCCCGACCAAGTCGGCCTCATCAAGGGCTGCATCATCCGGATCACGAAGGAGTGGTCGCCTCGGGGCGTGGCCGCCTACCGGGCGGCCATCCGGGCGGTGGCCCGGCGGCCGGACGCGACGGCGGTTCCCTGCCTGCTCGGCACTTTGCCGACGGTGGTCGAGGACGACGAGGTGCTCGCCGCCGTGTGGCGGGCTCTGGATGTCGTGGCCGTGCGTACCGGCGCCGTGCCGCCGGCGTGCGCGGACGCGCGAACGGACCCGCGGCCCGAATTGCGTGCGGTGGCGGCGTTCCTGCTCGGCCGGCGTGGGACCGAGGAACAGCGCCGGCACGCGGTCGGGATGCTGAAGGATCCGGTCCCGACCGTGCGACTGCGGGCGGCCCAGGGACTGCTCGGCGTCGGCGACCTGTCAGGGGTTCCCACGCTAGTGTCGCTACTGGACGCCAAGCCGGTGACGCTGGCGTGGGAGGCGGAGGAGTTGCTAGTCTGGCTGGCCGGCAAAGGCGGCCCGGCGGCACGGGTCGGGGATGGGCGCGAGGCCGCAAAGGTACAGGTCGCGTGGGCAGGGTGGTGGGAGACGGCCAAACCGGACTGGAAAGCGGCCGCGGCAGCGCCGGGCCGACCTATCCTCCTACTCGTGCGCGACGATGACCCGGAAATCGCACAGCGCCCGACTGTACTTGTCGGGTGCGACGGTAGGGTACGGTGGACGGCTTCGCCGCCACATGGCCAGCGTCTCGTCGTCGATCGCGTGACCAGCACTGGCGCGGCACTCGGCTTCGCTTGGCCGAACCCCGACCCGCGTCCGGACATGACGCTGCGTTTCCCCGGACTAGCCGAATTCCGGCTCGGCGAGGTTCCGCGGCGCGGTCCGGAGCTAACATTCGCCCCGGGCTCCGACGGCGGGATGATCGTGCGGCGCTGGTCGTCCGGTCTCACGCTCGTGGCGGGGCCGGAGCGGTTCGGGTTCGTCTCTCCTAGTCAAAACTCAATTTCTGAATGGGGGACTCTGCCGCTGATCAAGGAGAACGCTGAAGACCCCGGCCAAGAACGGCGGGGCCGGGTTCTCGGTGAGCGTAACGGGGTACTTTGGTACGCCTGCAACACCCCGCCCTCGAAAGACATGACATCAGTCTTACTGATCGAACCTGGCACGGGTCAGGGTCTTTCATTGTCTCCGTCTGCGGCCGTTCGGTTGAAAGTGCCCCGCTGGAATGAAATCCGTACCGTGTCCGGCGCGACGGTCCTGTCGGCGTCCAATTGGCGTGTTTCCGAAACGGTTCAAGGGCAAACGGTGTGGGATGTCCGCGTCGGAGGGTGGCTGGTTCCTGCAGTTTCGTCGGCTTGCCCGCTCGTCCGTTTCGGGTTCGATGATCTGATGGTGGCCCGCAGAGAAGTTCCCGCGCAGTAATCGCATTGATATAGGACGAATCCTCTGTCCGACTCGGTTCCGCTGGCTCTTGTCACGTTGGGTCTTGAATCGGTTCCCAACTTTCCGAGGACTTCTCCCATGACCCGTCGCTTCTCAAGCTCGGCTTCGGTCGCCCGCCTCGCGCTCGAAGCCCTTGAAAGCCGCTTCACCCCCGCGGATATGCGGTGGTACTTTCCCAACGCGAATAATAACAACTGGAGCGACTCTGCCAACTGGCAGGCCCAAGCGACAGATGGCTCGTGGGGGCCAACAAATGCCCCGCCCGGACCGACCGACAAGGCCATCTTTTACAGCGGTCAGACGCGAGACATCTCGGCCAACGTCGCCGCTGTGGGCAAGATCGAGATCCAAGCGGGGTACACGGGTGCCCTAATTCTACCCGCCAGCTCTACGGTCACTGCAACGCTGCTGACGATGGGCGGTGGGACGATCAAATCGGTAGAAGGCGTATCCACTCCTTCACTCGAACTCCGCGGCGCAGGAAGCACTCTCACCGCTGGAACGCTTGACATCGTCCAGTTGCGAGTCGGTAGCAGGGACGCGAACTTCACAGCGGGTACCACCCTCACCATCAACGGCGACATCACCCTCAAGAACAGGGCGTGGATTTACATCGGTGCACCCGTGGCGAACGGTAATCCGAACGAGGTCAACTGGCAGTCGAATAACATTCTCATGCCAGGCACCACATCTGACTCGCTGCTTTACAACTTTGGCGGTACCCTTCGGATTAATTCGAGCGGGCAACTCGGCGACGCAAACACCACTGCGAAGACGCGCTTACTGAATACAGGTACACTCGAGGTCTATGGCACGCCGACTATCGCGGGGTCATTTGAAAATTCAGGCACCACCTCTGTCCGCTCCGCTGCCAATCTCACAATACAGGGGACCGCGAAGCAGACCGCTGGCACGACGGAGTTGCGATCCGGGACCATCACGATGGCGGCGAACGGCGTCTATGCCGTCGATGCGGGTAGCCTCATCGGGAACGGCACTATCGACGGCAACCTGACTCTCGGGACGGTCGCGAACGGAGCCGTATCGATCTCGCCCGGCTACTCCGGCGCAGAGATTGGCACCCTCACCATCACCAAGTCGCTGCACATGGTCTCGACCGGCACTTCGACGACCATTCAGGTTTTCACCGACGCGACCTTCGACAAGATCGTCGTTCAAGGCGGGTACGCGATTTTGAACGGTACCCTGACGGTCAGCCTGCCGGCGGACTACAAGAAGCCGTTGGGTACCTCATACACGTTCCTGACCGCACCGACCTTCAAGGCCCCGGGGGGCACGAATCCTACCGACTTTACCACGAAGAATCTCACCGGGCAGGGGATGTGGTTGGACATGGGGGTGCGCGTTTGGAAGTTGAAGAGTGTGGACGGCAGCTACTCGGTGTACGTCGGCGACTCGATGACCTGACGGCTGGCGTCGTTGGGGTTTGCTCTGCGACCCCCGACACCGCCGAAGGGTCACACACGCACAGGGCCGAGAACGGATGACGAACCCGGAGGACGACTTCCGCCCGGTTGGATTGGGCGCGCCGGGTGAATCGCGGTACCGGTCGTTCCTCGACGTGCCCCCGGTGGTCGGGACCGACGGCCGGGCCGCCGTGTACTCCCCGCTCACCGGACGTGTTGCCGTCGTAGATCGAGCCGATTACGAGCTGTTGGCCGCGTGCCGGACTTTCGCACCGCTGATGACGCACGCCGCAAACGGGCCGGTCGCCACAGGCGTCTCGCACGATCCGTGCGGGCGGGTTGCGGCCCGGGTCGCCGAGCTTGCCGCGGCCGGGTTGCTCGTCCGCGACGATCTCACTTACGCCTCGTCCGAAACCCATCACCTGCCGACCCCCGTTTCCGTCATTGGCGTCCCGACCCGCGGCCGTCCCGACGTCCTGGACCGCTGTCTGACCGACCTGACCCACGCCTGTCGCGACCACTTTCGCTCGGCCGAGATCGTGATCGCCGACGGATCCCCCGAGGCCGGTCTGCGTGAGGCCAACCGGCGGGCGGTCGTGCGCATCCAAGGAGGCGCTGAGGGGGGCGTTTATTACGCCGGTCCGGACGACCGCGTCCGGTTCGTGGCCGCCCTCGTGGCCGCCGGCACCGACCCGGCGGCCGCCCGGTTCGCATTGATGCCCGACCCGGAGTTCCCGTTCGCCGCCGGCGCGAACCGCAACCTCCTCGCGTTGCACGCCGCCGGGCGGTGCCTCCTCCAACTGGACGACGACACCCTCAGTCGGACCGTCCCGGTCCCCGCCCCGTCCCTGGGCCTGACGCTCACGAGCTCTCGGGATCCGACCGAGTTCTGGTTCCTGCCGGAACTCCCGCGGATCGAATCGGGCCTCGGGTTGTCGGCCGACATCGCCGGGGCTCACGAGGCACTGCTCGGCCGCGGGCCGTCCGACTGGGCCGCGCTCGCCTCCCCGCAACCGATCGATTTCGATGGGGCGGACGCCCCCCTGTTCCTGCGCCTGCGCGCGCCGGGCGCGCGGGTCCGGGTGACGACCGCCGGAGTCGCCGGGGACTCCGGCATGGGATCGACACTGGCCCATCTGCTGTGCGGCGGCCCGTCGCGGGAGCGCCTGCACAGGTCCGAGGGCAGCTACCGCACGGCGGTCGCCGGCGGCGGCGTCATCCGCGCGGCCACCCGTCTGACCGTGACCGGTGGGTCGGTGTGCATGGGACTAAACCTCGGGCTCGACCTTCGGACGCCGCTGGCCCCCTTTCCGCCCGTGTTCAGGAACGAGGACGGGGCGTTCGCCGCGGTCGTCGGCGCGTGCTGCCGCGGCGCGCTGGTGGGCCATTTGCCCGCAGCCGTGTGGCACCTCCCGCCGGCCGGCCGCGACGCCGCCCGCCCGGCCCCGCTCGGGCGGGCGACCGCAGGGCTCCGGTCGGAGCACCTGTTCTTCTCCTTCGTCCGTGAGTGTGCCCCGGCGCTGCCGACGTGGGACGAACGGCGCAACTTCCGCATCCTCGGCGAGGGCCTCGCGGGGCTGGGGAGCCTGCCCGCGGCGGAGTTCGCCTGCCTGGCCCGGGAGGTGGGGTGGGAGTGCGTGCGGACGCGAGCCGCCCAACTGCTCGGGCGGCTCGAAGAGTACGGGGGTGAGCCGGACTATTGGGCGGCCGACGTGCGTCGGGTCGCGGACGAGTTCCGCGACCTCGTGACACGGGAGCATTTCGCGGCGCCGGTCGATCTCATG
>JAYUBA010001471.1:0-2940 GCA_043741075.1 Frigoriglobus sp. | reverse complement strand
GGACGAGCGCGCCGAAGGCCAGTGCCTCGCCGGTGCCCCAATCGACCGTCGCGCGCTTCTTGATATTCTCCGCGCGTCCCAGGAGCGTCTTGAGCAGGTTCGGGTGGACGGTGAAGCCGGCCGGGAACGTCCCGAGCGCCCCCGCGATGCGGTCGAGTGTGGCCCCGCTCACGCCGGTCGGCACCGGGTCGTGCGAGTACCAGTTGCTGAACCCCTTCCACCGGCCGGAGAAGCCCTCCATGCCGCGCTTCCGGCTCTCGCCCTTCTTCACCATCTCCTTGATCTGCCGGTGCGCCGTCTCCATCTCCTTGCGGTACTCGGCGGCGATGGTGTCGGCGTCGCGGAGCGCGTCGGCGAGCTTGTCGTCGAACTCGCGGCCGAGGTCGGCGACCACCGCGGCGGTCACGCCCGCCCCGTGCGGCTGGCCGGCGAGGTGTTCGGCGTACACGGTCGAGATGGGCGGCTTCTTCGCGATCGCCTTCGCCTGGAGCGGCTGCGTGTAGCCGGGGTTGTCGCCCTCGTTGTGCCCCCACCGGCGGTAGCACACCAGGTCGAGGACCACGTCGCGCTTGAACTGCTGGCGGAACTCCAGCGCGAGTTCCGCCATCGCCACGCACGCCTCCGGGTCTTCGGCGTTCACGTGGAAGATGGGCGCCTGCACGAACTTCGCGATGTCGGTGCAGTACTGCGTGCTGCGGCTGTCGCGCGGGTTGGTGGTGAACCCGATCTGGTTGTTGACGACGATGTGGATGGTGCCGCCGGTGCGGTAGCCGGCGAGGTTCATCAGGTTGAACGTTTCCATGATGACGCCCTGACCGGCGAACGCCGCATCGCCGTGGATGAGCACGGGCACGCCGGTGACGCGCGCGTTGT
Source organism: Frigoriglobus sp. (assembly GCA_043741075.1). Classification (GTDB taxonomy): domain Bacteria; phylum Planctomycetota; class Planctomycetia; order Gemmatales; family Gemmataceae; genus Gemmata. Next base: position 2,067 of record JAYUBA010001471.1, on the reverse strand, counting down.
CGTCGTGCTGCCGCTGCTTGGCCCGCACGCGGCCCTCGACCACCGGCCCGACGATCTCCAGGTGGCTGGGGTTGGGCGCGACCGACAGGTGGACGGTGCCGCCGCCGGCCGTCGGCACGTCGGCGGAGAAGCCGAGGTGGTACTTCACGTCGCCGTCGCCGTCGTGGGTGGACAGCGGCAGGTAGTTGTCCTCGAACTCGTTGAAGATCTCCGTGAACGGCTTGTGCAGGGTGTTGGTGAGGACGTTCAGCCGGCCGCGGTGGGCCATGCCGATGACGATCTCTTTCACGCCCAGCGCCGGCCCCTTCTCGGTGATCGCGTCGAGAACGGGAATCAGCGTCTCGCCGCCTTCGAGGGAGAACCGCTTCTGCCCGACGTACTTGGTGTGCAGGAACTTCTCGAACAGTTCCGCCTCGTGCAGCGTGAGGAGGATGCGGTACTTCTGCCGCAGCTTCAGGCCGGGCCGGTTGCGGGTCGGCTCGATGCGCTCGGCCAGCCACTTGCGCACGTCGAGCGAGTCGATGTGCATGTACTCGACGCCGACGGTGCCGCAGTACGTTTCGCGGAGCAGGCGGAGGAGGTCGCGGAGCACGATCGGACCATCGAAGCCGAAGATCATGCTGCCATCGACGGTGCGGTCGAGGTCGGCTTCGGACAGGCCGAAGTGTTCGAGCGCGAGGAGCGGGTTGGGCGGCGGCGGGGCATCGGCGAGCGGGTCGGTGTGCGCCTGAAGGTGCCCGGCCTGCCGGTACCAGAAGACGAGCCGCACGACGCCGGTCTGCACGCGCACGTCGGCCGAAACGCCGCCCGCCGTGTCGCTTGCGGCTTCGCGTGCGCCGGGCAGCTTGCCGGCGAACTGCATCCCCGCGAAGAAGCCCTGCCAGGTCGGTTCGACGGAGTTGGGGTCTAGCTGCCACCGGCGGAACTGCTCGTCCACGTAGTCGGCGTTCTCGCTGAACATGCGGTGGCTCCGGGTGGCGCGGCGGGCGGGAGCGGCTACCGTTACTGATAGCACCCCGCGCGCGCCGGGCAAGGCGAGCCTGCCCGGCCTATTCTACGCAGCGCGCCCGCGCCCCGGACCGGCCGTCGCTCACGGATTCGGCCGCGGGGCCGTGATGCCGGTCATCACGCCGCCCGCGTTGACCGGCCCGCCGGGCGTCGGTTGAATCGCGGGCACGTCGGACACGGCCGCCGGCTTGCCCGCCAGCGTGCGCAGGCGCAGCAGCGTTGCGGAGCCGAACGCGGCCACCGCTTTCGTCTTCGCCAGCGCCACCGAGTCCTTCTCCTCGATCACGAACGTCGGGCGCACCAGTTTGCCCACGCCTTGGCCCCACGCCGCCCCGTAGACGTACCCGTTGTCCACGTCGAGCAGCACGCCTTCCATGAGGAACAGCGTGTCCTTGTGGCTGGCAGGGACGACGTACCCGCCCACCACGGTGATGTTCAACACCGCCGCGAAGTTCTTGTAGCTGTCCGTCTGGGCCGCACCGTGGACCACGTACAGTACGTCGGCGCCGCACTTCGCGGCGGCCAGTCGCAGTTCCTTCACGTCGCCCTTGCCCGCGAGCATGTCCGGCAGCAGGAACACCTCGGACGCGACGCCTTCCTGCTTGAGTGTCGCGGCCACCTGCTCCATCACCGCCTTGTCCTCCGGCGTCCACCGCCAGTCGCGGTCGCCGGGCTTGAGGTAGACGGCGATGCGGCACGGGAACCGGAGTTGCGGCTTCAGCCCGCGCGTCTCGGCGATGGCCGCGTCCGGCGACTGGAGCGTGCCGTCGTTCAACCGCTCCTGGAGCGCGTTGCGGTCGAAGCCCTGCGCGCACCCGCACAGCACAACGGGCACAAGAAGCGGCATACACTTCCACGTCAACACGGCGACCTCCGCGGGTCTGAGGCGTTCGGGGGCGTCTGGCGCTGTGAGGACGTGGTGTGCCGGCCGGATAGCGGGAGGGAAGTGTCGGGGTCAAGGCCAAGCACGAACAGGGCCGTTTAGTTCTGGTGACTGGGTGGCCGGGGCAGAGTCTTCGATGCCCCGGTGCGACACCATAAGCCTCGAAAGCCGGGGCA
>JAYUBA010001470.1:0-2941 GCA_043741075.1 Frigoriglobus sp. | reverse complement strand
CGCCGCCCTACATGATGACGACGCCGACGAGTTCAAGCGCTTGCTCGCCCTGTACCCGGACTGCCGACTTAATGACTCGGGGGACGACGGCTGGATGGACGCGGCGGCGATGGATGGCAAGCCGTGGGCGATCGAGTACCTCGTGGCCGAGGGGGCCGACATCAACAAGCCCTCCAACTCAACGGACTCGACCCCGCTGCCGGAGGGGCCCATCCAGTGGGCCGCGGCCGGCGGGCACCTCGGCACGGTGCGCGTAATGCTCGACCTGGGGGCGAGGGTCAACACCGTCCTGAGCGGCCAGCGCCGGTGTGTCCCGCTGTGGTTTGCGGTCGCGGACGGCCACCTGGAGGTCGTGAGACTCTTGGCGGAGCGGGGTGCCGACGTGAACGCTTCGCGCAACGACGCAACTGCGCTCGACGACGCGATCTTCTACGACCGCGACGAGGTCGCCGCGTACCTCCGCTCGGTCGGCGGCAAGACGGCGGCCGAGTTGACGTGACCCGCTCCCAACTCACGCGGACTAACTTGCCGCCCACCCGCACCTGGGGGAACTGGAGCCGGTCCTTCGTCGGCCCCGCGGGCGTGTAGCACTTGAGGGCGAGCGTGCCGTCACGGATCGAGTGGTTGCCGCCGGGGTTGACGACCGTGGCGTCGGAGTCCGGCACGACGACGCAGTGGTGCGGCTTGCCGCCGACCAGAACGGCGGTGTACTGGTTCGGGCTGACCCAAACGCCCTCGAACCCGGTCGGGAAGTCGGCCCCGAAGGCGTTCTCCTTCGCGGTCGGCCCGCCCTCGGCCCCGACCGGCCAGGTGTAGACCTTGTCCCCGCAGCCGACCGCGCAGTACGCGCAGGCCGTCGTCCGCCCCCGAGCATCCTTGAGGGTGGCAGCGGCACCCTGTCTTTGCGTTCGTAGATCGGCAGTTCCATTGCGTGCCTCCCGTCATTCCGCAGCGAATCGTACCAACCCGCCGCCCCCCGGGGACAGTTTCAGCTTGATGGTGTCGCTCGGCGTCACAGTCTGCTTGGAGATCGACATCCCGTGCTTGGCCGAGTCGTCGTCGGACGCGATCTCTGCGGAAAAGCGTCCCGCCGAAAGAAACCGAAGCGGCACGTCGAACGTCCGTGCCTTCCCATCCGTCATTGCCCCGATGTACCAAGCCGTTCCACTGCGACGGGCGATCACGATGTACTCCCCGACTTTCGCGTCGAGCACTTTGGTGTCGTCCCAAGTCGTGGGAACGGCCGCGAGAATCGGCAGCCCCGGATGACCCCGGTAGGCGGTCGGGTAGTCGGCCACCATCGACAAGTGGTTCTGGTAAACGACGTAGCTTGCCAGCGTGCGAGCCGGGGTTCCCATCACGAGCGGGGCGTCGTTACGGGGTTTGAACGCCTCGGGCCTGACGGTGCGGAACGACCCCTGGTGGAAGTCGAGCGGCCCGGCCAGCATCCGGGTGAACGGCACCGTCACTTCGTGGTCCGGTCTGATGCCGACCTCGTCCCACTTGTCGTATTCGAGGTTCATCACCCCTTCGTGGGAGAGCAGGTTCGGGTAGGTCCGTTCCAGGCCGGTCGGCTTCGGACAGCCGTGCAGGGTGACGGTCAATTTGTTGTCCGCCGCCAGTGCCACGGCCTTCCGCACGAAGCGGTTCATCTCCTGGTCGTCGCGGTCCATGAAGTCCAGCATGACGCCCTCGACGCCCCACTCGCGGTAGAGCGGGAACGCCTTCTCCATGTGCGTTTCGGCAGCCCTCCAGTGCATCCACAGCCGGACGCGGACCCCTTTCGACTTCGCGTACTTCAACACTTCGGGCAGGTCGAGGCCGTCGATGGCTTTGGTGATGTCCGCTCCCTCGTAGGGGACGATGGGACCGCCGTACCATGCGGCATTACCGACGCCGTCGAGCGAGTGGTACGGGATGCCCGCCTCGGCGCAGAAGTCGAGGTAGTGCTTGGCCGTGGCCGTGTTCAGCCCCGGCTTGAAGTCCACCTTCTCCTCGTAGAACCCGTTCCACCACGGGAACGTCGTCTTGCCGGTCTTGACCCACGACGTGTCCTTCACCGCGCACGGCTCGCTCAGGGCGAGGACGATGTCGGACTCGACCAGCCGCCCGACGCGGTCGCCGAGCATCACCACCCGCCACGGCGAACCGTGCGGCAGCGAGTGCCGGACGGCCACCCCGGGTTCCTTCGGCAGTGGCGAAAGGCGGGCCGAGAGCAGTCCTTCTCCGGAGGGCTTGAGGTACAGCCCGGCGAATTCATCGACGTTCGCCTCGGTGATCGCGGCCCAGGTTCCGCCGGGGCATTCGAGCAACAGCGGTAGGCCGAGCAGCCAGTCCTTCGGCAACTCCCCGACCGGCTTCGGCTGGTAACGCTTCTCGTAGGAGGTGGTGAACCCGTTGAGCGGCAGGGCGAACGCCCTGGCGTCGGCGGGGACGTGAAACTCCGTCCGTTCCTGCTTGACGGCGAGCGCGTCCCACCCGTCCTGCTTCGGGAAGCGGTAGCGGAACGTGGCACCGTCGTCGAACGCGCGGAGGTGAACTTCCCACCTCCGCTTCGTGCCGGTGGTTTCCCGCAAGGCCACCGCGACCTCGGTGGAATCGACGCGCACCGCCCGCCGCTTCCCCGTGACCTGGGTGAACTCGTCCCGCACCGACCTAGCCTCCACGGACACCACCTCGCACGGCCCGCCCAACGCGGTGTCGCCGTCCAACTCGACGCCGAGCCGCGAGTGGCCGACGACTTCCTTGCCGTCGAACGTCACCCGGAAGTGCGGCACCGCGTCGGCTTCGCCGGCCTTGCGGAGCGACACCTCGATTCGCACCCGCTCGTCGGGCGAAACGGCGGCGACGGGAGGTGCGGCGCGAGCCTCACCGGCGACCAACAGAACGACCAGCATCAAGTTGAACCGTCTCATTCCGATCTCCTTCGGTTAAGCCTTCG
>JAYUBA010001469.1:0-2952 GCA_043741075.1 Frigoriglobus sp. | reverse complement strand
CCGGTGCCTTCGCCCCGGCCTTCGGCGGGACCGCGGGCGGCGTGCGGAATGCCTCCGTGGCCGCGCGGAGGAACGCCAGCGCGCCGGCGAGTTCCTTTTCGGTCGGCTCCCGGAGGTACACCAGCTTCCACGCGCGCGTCACCTGATCCTTCGACTCCGCCCCGGCGTCCTTGCGCACGCGCTCCGCGAACGCTTCCGCCTGCGTCGTGGTGAAGTCGCCGTTGAGGAGCATGAGCGCTTGTGGCGTCGCGGTGGAACTGTTCCGCACTTCGCAGTTCGGTTCGACGGTGGCCGGGTCGAACGCGCCCAGCACGCCCAGCGTCTTCGTCCGCCGCACCTGGACGTAGACGCTCCGGCGCGCCGCCTCGCTCGCCGGCACCGACTCGTCGCCGAGCTTGTACATGGCCCCGTCGCGGTTCGCTTTCCCGATGATAATCAGGCCCGCGTCGTCCTCCATCACCGGCACCGGCGGGCCGAACGGCTTCGGGTTCAGTTTGCCGCTGACGGCGAGCATCGCGTCGCGCACGGATTCGGCGTCGAGGCGGCGGAGCGGGAACCTTCCCAGCAACCGCGAATCGGGATCGGCCGCATCGGTCTTCGCGTCGCGCGCGGACGATTGCCGGTACGCGGCGGACGTGAGGATGAGGCGGTGCAGGTGCTTGACGCTCCAGCCCTGCGCCACGAATTCTGATGCGAGCCAGTCGAGCAGTTCGGGGTGGGTGGCTCTCTCGCCGAGACGGCCGAAGTCGCCCGGCGAGCCGACCAAGCCCTTACCGAAATGGAGCATCCACACGCGGTTCACCATGACGCGTGCGGTGAGCGGGTGCCGCGAGTCGGTGAGCCAGTTCGCGAGCGCGAGCCGGCGACCCGTCGTGCCGGTCGCGAGCGGCTTCTCCGACAGCTTCAAGGGCAGGGTGCCGTCGAGGACGGTGAGCCCGCCGGGCGGGATCGCGTCCTTCGGTTGATCGGGGTCGCCGCGGTGGTGAAGGAACGTGACCGGCACCTTGCCCGGCGTTTCGGTCAGCACGCGAACGAACTCCTCCACCGGCTTCTTCTTCCGCACCTCCGTTGCGGCCTCGGTCATCTTCTTCAGTTCGGCCGCGGCCTTCGAGTCGTACAGGTACAGCGACCCGGCCGACACGTTCAGACTTGGGTGTTCCTGCATCAGCTTCTTCTGCGCGGCGGTGCGTTTCGCTTCCGGCGCGTCGCGCGCGGTGCGGGCTTCGGTCCGCGTCTCCATCGGCAGCTTGGCGAGTTCCTTCTCGAACGTCGCCGCGATGAACTCGTCCTGCTTCTTCAGCCGCTCATTGTCCAGTTTCGCGGCGTCGATTTCCACTTCCGCAGCCTTCTTCTTGTCGGCCTCGGTGTGGAGCGACACCTGCCGCGCGGCCGGCGGCTTCCAGTTCGTGAGGTCGTAACCCGGCTCGAACACGGCACGCAACCGGTAGAAGTCGGCCTGCGGGATCGGGTCGTAGCGGTGGTTGTGGCACTGCGCGCAACCGACCGTCATGCCGAGGAAGGCGCTCGCGGTGATCTTCACCGTGTCCGTGAGGACCGCGTTGCGCGCGAGCTTTTGATCCGCGCCCGGCGCGCCGCTGCCGTCGGGCGCCATGCGCAAGAAGCCGGTCGCGACGAGCGCGTCCAGGTCCGCGGGCGAAAGCCCCGCGTAGGGCGGCTTCACCAACTCGTCGCCCGCGAGTTGTTCCTTGACGAACCGGTCGAACGGCTTGTCCGCGTTGAACGCGCGGATCACGTAGTCGCGGTACTTCCACGCGTTCGCGCGCTCCGGGTCGTCGGGCGAACCGCCCTCGGAGTCCGCGTAGCCCGCGACATCGAGCCAGTGCCGGCCCCACCGCTCGCCGTACTGCGGACTCAGGAGCAACCGGTCCACCAGCTTCTCGTACGCGTCCGGCGACGTGTCCTTCACGAACCATTCGACATCGTCCGGCGTGGGCGGCAGACCGACGAGATCGAAGTACACGCGGCGGATGAGCGCGACCCGATCCGCTTGCGGCGAGAAGCCCAGTCCCTTCTCGCTCAACTTCGCGAGCAGGAACGCGTCGATGGGGTTGCGGAGTGTGGAATTCGGAACGCGGAGTTCCGGCACCTTCGGCCGCGCGATGGGCTGGAACGCCCACCAGCGGCGGTCGTCGTCGGTGATGGCGAAACCCGTCGCGAGCGTCTCCGGTTCCGGAGTTTCGACCTTCGCGCCGGCCGCGACCCACCGCTTCAGCGTGTCGATTTCGGCCGCGGTGAGCTTCTTCTTGCCGGGCGGCATGTCGCCGCTCGTCACGCGATCGAGCAAGAGACTTTCGTCCGGTTTGCCCTCAGCGATCGCGGGGCCGGTCTTCCCGCCCTTCAGCGCGAACCGCTTCAGGCGCAGGTCGAGGCCGCCCTTCGGCTTCTCGGCCTCGCCGTGGCACTCGGTGCAGTACGCCTTGAGGATCGGGCGCACGTCCGCGTTGAACGCGGGTGCCGGCTTCGCGGTCGGGTCCGCGCCGGACGCGGGACCGCCGACCAACAGCGCGAGCGCGACGAGGGAAGCAGCGTGACGGTGCATGTTCGGACGAGCCGGGTGGAAGGAGGGCGACTCGGCGGGTGCGGGCAGGAGCTTGTTATTGTGAGCCGGGAACGGGCTTGGTGCAAGCGCGGACTTCGTCTCCGTTCCCGTCACCCCACCACGCGGGCCGCGTGTGCGTACACGTTCATGGCGGTCGGCCGCAGGAAGCCGACGAGGGTGACGCCGAACCGCTCGGCCAGTTCCACCGCGAGCGACGACGGCGCGCCCACCGCCGCGACCAGCGGAATCCCGGCCGCGACCGCCTTCTGCACCAACTCGTAGCTCAGCCGACCGGACACGAGCAGCAGGTGGTTCGACAGCGGCACGCGGCCTTCGGTCAGCGCCCACCCGACGAGCTTGTCGAGCGCGTTGTGCCGGCCCACGTCCTCGCG
>JAYUBA010001468.1:0-2952 GCA_043741075.1 Frigoriglobus sp. | reverse complement strand
GCCGCGACCGGAAGGGAGCGGGCTACGTTTTCCGCTCCCTTCCGGTCGCGGCTCGCCCAGCCCGCTCCGACCACCCCGAAACGAGACTACGGCTTCTTGCCCTTGACCGGCTGCGTCGGGGCGTCCTTCGGCTGTTCGGTATTCGTGTCCGGCTGCTTCGCCTTATTCTTCAGCAGTTCATTGCCGGCGAGCGCGACCAGAACGACCGCCCCAAGCCCCAGAACCAACATGAGCACCCACATCCCCACCTTACTGTCCTTCCGCCGCGAACGACGGCCGGACCCGGTTCCCTTCGCGCCCTTCGTCCGCTTCCGGCCGGACCTGCCCGTTACGGTCGGGGCCGCGTCCGGCAGAACGCCGGTGTCCTCGTCGTCGTCCGCGGCCACCGCTTCGGCCGCGGCCTCGAGCGCCGGCCCCTTCGGTACGGGCTTCTTCGCGGGTCGGTTCATCCGCCCCCGGAGCCACGCCTCGGCCGTCGGGTGCAGCGGGTCCTTCCACACCTCGTTGGACAGCGCCCGGTAGTGGCCCTCCCACACGCACTCGTTGAGCAGACACACCTGGAGCGCGGCGCGCCGGGCGGCCGGGCACCCGCGCGACAGCCGGATGATCTCCCGCGTCGCCTTCCGCGCGGAGTCGGCGTCGGCGGGGTTCACGGGGAAGCACGTGCGGAACAGCGCGAGGAGCGGGGCGAAGCGCCCGGCCTCGGCGGCCGGGTCGAGTCGGTCGTACCCGCCCGTCGTGTACGCGACCCGCACCAGGTCGGCGGCGACCACCTCGAACGCGGCGCACGCCTCTCGCACGTCGTCCGGCCCGTCCCGTTCGGCCGCCGCCGGGTCGTCCGCCCACCGGGTCAGGTTGGTGGCGGCGAACAGCCGGGCGGCCCCGCCCTCCGGCAGCGCGTCGGCCAACTTCACCTTGGCGGCGGTCAGCCGCTCGGCGGCGGCCCGCAGGTGCGCGTGGACCGCCCGCTCCCACTCATGGATCGCCCGCGCCGAGTCCCCCTCCGCCCCGCTCAACTCGGGCGCGACGAGCGCGGCGGTAAGTGCTTCCAGGTAGCCGGCCCACACGTCCGCCCCGCCGCCCTTCAGCCCGAACAGCAGGTTCGCCAGCCGGTCCTTTTCTAACAGGAACGCGCCCCAGTCGCCCTGGGTCAACTGGACGGACGTGTACAGCTTCATCCAGTCACCCGGCCGCAGTATACCCGCCCCCAAGAGCGTGTCCATTAACCCGGCGGTGCCCGCGGAGTACGCGGGGAACAGCACGGTGAGGAAGTACGGGTCGGTGTCGAGGGACTCGCGGGCGTGGTGGGCGTAGACGGTCAGCACCTCCGGCGGGGCGGCGCGCAGGAACTCGGCGGCGCGCTTCCGCATCTGCCGGCGGTCCGCGGCGGGGACGTGCGCCAGCCAGTCCCGTTCGTCCTTCGCCATCAGGACGAACGCGGTGTACCCGGCCCAGTTCGGCGGCCCGGCCAGCAGCGGGCCGAGTTCGCCCAGCCCGACCGGCACCAGGAGCGGGCGGGGCGGGATCAGGTCCACGTCGGCGCACGCGTCCCGCATCTTGTTCCGCACCCTGGTCGGCTGCTTGAGCAACCGGTCCTCGTTCCTCTCGCTCCCGACCAGCCCGTTCAGCAGCTTCTGCGCGTCCGCCCGCCCGGCCGTCGCGCGGATCACCGCCCACCGCGCGTCCCAGGCGCCGAAGTCGTCCTCCACGATCGCGGTGACCGCCGCCTTCCACAGGTTCTCGACGTGCTTCGGTTCGGCGAGCGCCTCCCGGAACGCGGCGCACACCTCGGCGCGGCGCGGGCCGAGCGCCGCCGCCTCGACCACCGGCCACACCTCGTCCGAAAGGGCCTTCAGTTTCATCGCCGCTTGCGGATCGGTCTGGAGTTCGAGCAACAGGTCGATGTCCGCCTTGCCGGCCCGGACGCGGGCGAGACCGGCGGCGCGGGCGATCGCCGCGCCCGCCTGCGGCAGTCCGGGCGCGTCCCGGCCGATGTCGTCGCGCACCGCCGGCAGCAGCGCCCAGTGGCCGTGCGCCGCGAGGCCGATCAGTTCGTTCACGCCGGCGGGGAGCGGGCCGCGCAGTTCGGGCGACGAGCGCGCCGGGACGATGGTGTCCAGGGCGAGGCCGCGGGTGGTGCCGAGGTCCGCGTCCAGCCCCTTCCCGTTTTCGGGCGGGCCGAGGTACGTGCCCACCACCCGCGCCGCTTTGTAGTCGCGGAGGTTCCGGTGGTACGGCTCGTACGTGGTGAACGTGAGGTCGTCGGTCACGGCCCGCGGGAGCAGGCGCACCGCGCCGTACAGGAGCAGGGCCACCACGCCCGGTTCGGCGTGGACGTACAGCCGCCGCCGGCCCTCTTCGTTCCCCTTCTCCTCGTCGAGCAGCAGGAGCGCGTGGAGCACGCGGGCGAACAGGTCGCGCCGCCCGGTGGCGCTCCCCCGCAGGCGCGGCGGGCAGACGGTCCGGCTCAGTTCGGTCGGGCCGGGCGGGCGGTCCCCGAGGAACGCGGTCAGGGCGTCCTCGCCGACGAGCGTGCCGACCGGCAGCCCGCGTCGATCCAGAGCCTTCGTCTCGCCTTGGGGGTAACTCGTCGCCCACCCGTCGGCGCCCCACGACTCCAGCACCGCGGCCGGGTCGGCGGAATCCAGGAGCAACAGGTGGGAGAAGTACGAGCGGTCGCGGTCAACGGTGTCCTTCGCGAGGTACGCGGAGTGAACGGCCCACACGGGGCCGCCCCGCTTCGGCGCGGTGCGGGCCAGCCGGCGCGGTGCCTCCTCGACCGCGGGCAGGTCGCGCCACATGTCGATGGGGAGTTCGTAGGGCGGGTAGCGGAACGCCGCGTCGAGCGCGTCCGGGTCGTCCGACGACGCCGCGCGCACCGTGTACCCGGGGTTGTTCAGCACGCTGTCGGTGGTCGTGCAGTGGGTGACGTAGAACTGGTCGCCCACCGGA
>JAYUBA010001467.1:0-2953 GCA_043741075.1 Frigoriglobus sp. | reverse complement strand
GCGAGGCAGACGAGCCGCACGGCGCTCTTCGCCCCGAACCGCTGAAGGCCGTCGAGGACGGTGGGGAACACACTCAGCGGCAAACTGACCGCGAGGTTGGCGAGCATGAGCAGCATGAACGGGAGCACGTCGCCGGGCGCGCCGAGTTTCCGCTCCAGCGCGGGCGCGACGAACGGCGTGATCGCGCTTCCGAGGGCCAGCACGCCGCACGCCGCGAGGAGGAACAGTCCGAGGCTTGCAGAGACGACGCGGTTCAGGTCCGCGCGGTCGCCGGTCGCGTGGTGCTTGGCGACGAACCGGACGAGGCACGCGGCGATGCCGAGGTCGAAGAGGGTGAAGTACGCGAGGATGGATTCGACGACGCACCAGACGCCGTAGCGGGCGTCGCCGAGGCCGCGAATCAGATACGGTGCGAGGAAGAACCCGACCGCGAGCGCGCAGGCGAACGCCGCCCAGTTGGTAGCGGCCCCGATAGCGAGCGAGCGGTTAGCCGATCCGCGAACGTCCATGTTCGCTCCGCAGTAAAGAAAACGAAATCAGCCGCAGATAACGCCGAGGACGCGGATCAAGACAGAAGAGTTTGAGACAGGATCGGAAGATGAACAAGATCAGTTCTGAAATCCGGGTTGATCTCGTTCATCCTGTCCCAACTCTTCTTGTCTGATCTGCGTCTTCGGCGTTATCTGCGGCTCCTCTGTCCGGCCTTCGCCGTCACTCCGCGGCGGTCTTACCGCGCTTCTTCTTGGGTGCCTCCGTGAGCACCTCTTCGCCGAGGGCGGCGAGTTCGGCCGCGGCCTCCGCCTCGCCCTGCGCCGCGGTCGCCGCCAGCGCCGCCTCGTCCACCACCTTCGGCTTCCGCTTCTCGCGGATCAGGTTGGCGATCTCGTCGCGGACGGCCGTGTTCTCGCGCAGGAACTCGATCGCGTTCCGCACCCCCTGGCCCAGCCGCTGCTCCTTGTACGAGAAGTGCGCGCCCGACTTGTCGATGATCTCGTCCTCCAGGGCCAGCTTCAGCACGTCGCCCTCGAAGTCGATGCCGCGGTCGTGGAGCAGCTCGAACTCGGCGTTGCGGAACGGCGGGGCGATCTTGTTCTTCACCACCCGCACCCGCGTCTCGGCCCCGATCGTCTCGTCCCCGTCCTTGACGTGCGTGATGCGCTTCACCTCCATCCGCACGCTCGCGTAGAACTTCAGCGCCAGCCCGCCGGTGGTGGTGTTCGGGTCGCCGTACATGACGCCGATCTTCTGCCGGATCTGGTTGATGAACACCAGGCACGTCCGGCTCTTGTTGATCTGCGGCGTCAGGATGCGCATCGCCTGGCTCATCAGTCGGGCCTGAAGCCCGACCTTGGTGTCGCCGATCTCGCTCTCGTGGATCTCGTTCTTGGGCACCAGGGCGGCGACCGAGTCCACGACGATGATGTCCACGGCGTTGGACTTGATGAGCATCTCGGCGATCCGCAGTCCCTCCTCGCCGTAGCTGGGCTGGGAGACGAGCAGGTTGTCGAGGTCCACGCCCAGCCGCTTCGCCCAGCTCGGGTCGAGGGCGTGTTCGGCGTCGATGAACGCGGCGACGCCGCCGGCCTTCTGCGCCTGCGCGATGGCGTGCAGGGCGATGGTCGTCTTGCCGGTCGCCGTGTCCCCGTAGATCTCGACCACCCGGCCGCGGGGCAGGCCCTTGCCGCCGAGCGCGAGATCGAGGCTGAGCGATCCGGTCGAGATGCACTCGACATCCAGCCCGCCCATGTCGCCCAGCGACATGATCGACCCCTTGCCGAACTCCTTCTCGATTGCCGCCAGTGCGATCTTGAGTTCCTTGTTGTCTTTGAGGGTGTCCTTGTCCTTGTTCTTCTCCAGTTTGTCAGCCTTCTCCGCCATGATCCGACTCCCGAATGTGTGAACAGTGTGGGTCATTCGTACCGGGTTGAAGTTTACCCGCGCGCGGGGGGTGAAAAGAAGGTCGGTAGCGGGAAAGTGGCGGCGCGGAAGAATTCGGCCCGGATTCCTCCGCGGGCGGGAAAATCATCGACTGCTTCGCCCGCGTCAGGGAGTATTGGGGTGAACCCCGCGCCCGCACCGACCGGATCACCTGATGGCCGTCGATCCCCCGAACGCCCTGAGCCGGCACCTGCGTCACGCCGCCGGGTTGACCGAACCCGACCCCGCGGACGGACAGTTGCTCGGCCGGTTCGCGGGCGACCGGGACGAGGCCGCGTTCGCGGAACTGGTGCGCCGCCACGGGCCGATGGTTCTCGGCGTGTGCCGCCGGGTCAGCGGGAACCCGCACGACGCGGACGACGCGTTTCAAGCGACGTTCCTCGTTCTGGCCCGCAAGGCGCGGCGCCTCGCGGGACAGCCAGCGCTCGGCGGGTGGCTGTACGGGGTCGCGCACCGCGCGGCGCTCAAGGCGAAGGCGGTCGCCGCCCGGCGACGCGCGAAAGAGGCCGCCGCGGCGCGGCCCGAGGGGGTGGAGACGATGCCCGAGCAAGCGGACGTGCTCGCGGTAATCGAGCAGGAATTGGGCCGCCTGCCGGAGCGGTATCGCGAACCGCTCGTGCTGTGCGGCCTGTGCGGGCGGTCGCGCAAAGAGGTCGCGGCGCAACTCGGCGTGCCGGAGGGGACGCTCGCCAGCCGGCTGGCGACGGCCCGCGCGATGCTCGCCGAACGACTCCGGCGCCGCGGGCTGGTCGTGCCGGCCGCGGTTGTGGCGGCGGCGTGTGAAAGCTCCGCGGCCGGGGCGGCGGTCCCGGCCCCGCTGGCGGACGCGACGGTGAAGGCCGCTACCGGGACGGTCCCGGCGGCCGTCGGGCGAATCGCTTCGGAGGTGACGAGAGCCATGTTCCTGAACAAGTTCCGAACGGGAGCCTTCCTCATGGTCGCGGTCGCAATTGCGTGTGCCGCGGGGTTAGTGGCGCTCGCCCACGCCACGGCGAACACGCCCGCCCCGCCGGAC
>JAYUBA010001466.1:0-2953 GCA_043741075.1 Frigoriglobus sp. | reverse complement strand
GCGCGCGGCTCGGCAGGAGCCTCGCCCTCCCGGACCCCGCCCCCGCGCGCGCGCGGCTCCCGAGCCGCGCCCTCCCGGACCGAGACGAACGGCAAGCTCCGCGCCTCCGTTCTGCTCGATGCGCACGCGAGCGCGTCGCCGGCGCAGAGTGGTTCGAGCGCCGACCGGCTGCCGAGCACTTCCGGCGTGTCGAAGCCGCCCGCCACGCACAGGTACGCCCGCGCCCCGATCAGCGTGCCGCCCACACGGAGTACGTCGCCCGGTTCGAGCGTGAACGTGACGCCCGCCGCGACCGCGATCCCGTTCACGGTACTCTGGAAGGGCGCGCCGAAGATCACGCACGCGGTCGGGTGAAGGGCTTCGAGCGTCGGGCCGACGAACGCGGCTTCCACCGCCACCGCGTGCGGCTCGTTACCGACCAGCGCGTTGCCCAGCGCGAGCGCCGCGCGGTCCGCCGCGCCGCCGACCGGCACGCCCAGCGCCCGGCTCCGCTCGCGGCCGAAATCGACCAGCAGCGACTGCAACCCGGCTTCGCGGACCAGCAGACTCATGCGAACGCCTTCAGCGTGACGCCGCGGGCCAGAAGCGATTCGCGCACGGCCTTCGTGAACGCGACCGCCTGCGGGTTGTCGCCGTGAACGCAGATGGTGCGGACGCCCTTTGTGCGCACCAGCCATTCGACTTGCTTCACGGCCTCGTCGGGGTCGTGGACGAACGCGTCCGGCTGGTCGCGCGGCACGAGCGACCCGTCCGGCCGGTACCGCCGGTCGGCGAACCCTTCGGGGATGAACCGAAGGCCGCGTGCTTGCGTGGCCGCGTCGAGAAATGAATTGGGGAGACCGACGACGGGAAGGCCGCCACAGAACCCGTAGGCGACGCCCGCCACGGATTCGGCCACGGACTTCTCGCGGCACGCTTGATTGTAAAGTGCCCCGTGCAGCTTCAGGTATTTCATCTCCATATTTCGGCCGCTTGTCATCGTAAGCAGCGCGCCGAGTTGGTACGGCAGCAGGTCGAACATGTCTTGGGCCGAAAGGTTCATTTCCCGCCGGCCGAAGTTCTCGCTGTCCGCGTAACCGGGGTGTGCGCCGATCGTCACGCCATGCTTCTTCGCGAGTTCGAGCGTCGCGGCGATTTCGGACGGCCCGCCCGCGTGCAGCCCGCAGCACACGTTCGCGGAGGTGATGAGCGGCATCAGTTCGGCGTCGAAGCCCGCGCCTTCACCGAGGTCCGCGTTCAGGTCGATTTCCACGGTGTCACTCCGGCAAGCCGCATTCGAGCAGCGTGACCTCTTCCGCCGGCAGCGCGACGCACGCGCCCACCTCCGCCGGCAACAAGAACGTGTCACCGGTGCGGAACGCGTACCGCGCCCCCCGCGACTCCAGCTCGCCACTCCCCTTCACGCAAACCACTGCCCGGCAGCGGTTCGCGGCGCCCACGCGGAACGGCACCGCCGCCGTGAGCCGTTCGAGCGTGAAGTAGGCGCACGTCACCAACCCTTCGCGGCGCACGCCGTTGCTGACGACCACCGCCGGCCACACCGGCGGGCACGGGCCGCGGGCGAAGTCCGCGCACGCCAGCCCTTCCTCGACGTGGAGTTGCCGCGGCCGGCCGGTCTTCGCGTCCACGCGGTCCCAGTCGTAGAGGCGGTATGTGATGTCGCTCGTCTGCTGCACCTCGAACATCAGCAGGTTGCAGCCGATCGCGTGAACGGTGCCGGCTTCGAGGAACACGCAGTCGCCCGGCTTCGGTGCGAAACTGTACAGCGTGTCCGGCGTGGTCTTTGCAATCAGCGCGGCGCGGAAGTCGGCGGCGCTCACGCCCTCCGCGAACCCGGCGTAGAGGCGACTGGTCGCGGAGTCGGCGTCGAGCACCACCCACGCTTCGGTCTTGCCGAACTTGCCGGGGCCAAGCTCCGCCGCCTGCTCGTCGTTGGGGTGAACTTGAACGGAGAGTTCCTGGCGCGCGTCGAGGAACTTCAGCAGGAGCGGGAAGCGGCCCTGCGGAGTCTTCGCCGTGCCGACGACGCGCGCCGGCTCTTGCGCCAACAACTCGCGCAACGTCAGCCCCGCGAGCGGGCCGGCCGCGACGCGGCTGAGGCTGCCGTCCACGTCGCTGAGTACCCACGCCTCGCCGACCGGGTCGGTGTGCGCGACGGTGCGGTTGAGGAAGCCCGGCAGCCGGCGCCCGCCCCACAGGTTCGTGGTGAAGATCGGTTCAAACCGCAGTGGGTATAGCGGCATCTGTGGCATAAGAGTCGAAGGTCGTAAGGTCGAAAGTCGTAACGTCGAAGAGTCCAGAATCGCACGTCTTCGACGTTACGACCTTCGACTCTTCTGAGGGCAGGATACTCCGTGAGACAACTCTTAACAACGCGACGGCAAAGCGCAAGTCGGCCGTCGCGGGCTGTTACTTGAGCAGAACCGGCGGCCGAATGAGCGGCCGGGACGACCCAAGCTCCTGGGGCGACTCAGGAAGGAGATAACGATGTTCCGCAAACTGGTACTCGGCGCGGTGGCGGCGGCGGTAGGGTTCGGGGCGCAGGCGGCGACGGCCGGCGAGCCGGGGTTCGCGCCGCACGGCGGGCCGGCGAGCGGGTTCCACCCGCCCCGCGGGGACTGCGACTTCGTGGTGTACGTCGCGCGCCAGCACCGCGGCCACACCCACTGGGAGTGGTACGGCCGGTACGACACGCTCCACGAGGCGCGGCACGCCGAACACCGGCTGGCGCACGAGGGCTTCCGCGTGCGGATCGAAGAGGTCCGCGACCGCCGCTGGTGAGCCGAAGCGGTCGGGACGAATCCGAAATAAATCGGCGCACACCGCGAACCAACGGGTGTGCGCCGCGTCTATGTAAGTGACCGATCTCAATTGCGAGCGAGCCATGACCCGCTTCTTCAAACGACCCGCGAACCCCCAACAGCCGCGGCAACGCGGGCGCGGGTTCGGGCCG
>JAYUBA010001465.1:0-2954 GCA_043741075.1 Frigoriglobus sp. | reverse complement strand
CGTTGTTCCGGTCGTGGTAGCTGTGGAGTGCCAGTCCGAGTTGCTTCATGTTGTTGGAGCAGCTCATCCGTGCCGCGGCCTCGCGCACCTTTTGCACGGCGGGGAGCAGCAGCCCGATCAGGATCGCGATGATCGCGATGACGACGAGCAGCTCGATCAGCGTGAACCCACGCCGACGCGGAGTGCTAGACATGACGAGCCTCCAAGAAAAGACGCGGCCGGAGAGGGTTAATGAGGTGAACGGCCGCGATTGTGGTAGTAGACCGGAAACGCCGCGCGAAAGGAAGAGCGTTTGCGGATAATATCGCGATCTTCTCAAGCGGCTCACCCGACCCTCGCATACTTCGCGACGATGGCCCGCGCCGTGCGCAAGCCATCGACCGCGGCGCTCACGATGCCGCCCGCGTAGCCGGCACCCTCGCCCACCGGGTACAGCCCCGGCACGCCGGGCGACTCGCGGGTGTCGGCGTCGCGGTCGATGCGCACTGGCGAACTGCCCCGCGACTCCGGCCCGGTCAGCACCGCGTCCGCGAGGAACTTCCCGCCCCACCGCCGGTCCATCTGCGGCAGCCCGTGCGCCACCGCCGCCGCGACCACCGGCGGCAACACCGCGCGCAGGTCGCACGGCGTCACGCCACGCGGGTAGCTGCACTCCGGGACGGCGGGGGTGAACCCCACCGCTCGCATGAAGTCGCGGGCGCGCTGGACCGGTGCCTTGTATTCCGCGCCCCGGCCGATCTCGAACGCCTTCGCCTCGTACTTCTCCTGAAGCCGCATCCCCGCGAGTACGTCCGTGCCCTCGAACGCGTCCACGGGGACCGTCACCACCAGCCCGCTGTTCGCGAACGGCGAGTCGCGCTTCGACAGGCTCATGCCGTTCGTGCAGAAGAAGCCGTCCTGCGACACGCTCGGGATGATATACCCGCCCGCACACATGCAGAAGGTGAACAGGTCGTGCGCGCCGCTCGCGACGAGCGAGTAGTCGGCGTTGCCGAGCAGTTCCTCGTACCGCTCGTGCCGCGGGCCGAACTGCACCTCGTTCACCAACTCCTGCCGGTGTTCGATGCGTACCCCGAACTGGAACGGCTTGGGCGTCATCGGCACGCGGCGCTCCGCGAGCATCCGGTAGGTGTCGCGGGCACTGTGGCCGGTGGCGAGCGCGACCACGGACGTAGGAATGAAGCCGCTCGACGTGTGGACTCCGGTCAGGCGACCGTCGGTGAACTGGAGGTCTTCGACGCGGGTGAGGAATCGCACTTCGCCGCCGAAGTCTTCGATCCGCTGGCGGATGGCCTTCACCACGGCCGGGAGGCGGTTGCTGCCGAGGTGCGGGCGGTGGTAGTACAGGATGCTCGGCTTGCCGGGCTGCTGGCCCTTGCACTCGGCGAACAGTTCGAGCACGCGAAGCACGTCCGGGCCGGTGCCGCGGCAGGTGAGCTTGCCGTCGGAGAACGTGCCCGCGCCGCCCTCGCCGAACAGGTAGTTGCTTTCGGGGTGGAACGGGCCGCCGCCGTCGAACGCCTTCACGTCGCGGATGCGGTCGTGTACCTTTGTGCCGCGTTCGAGCACGATCGGCCGGTAACCGAGTTGTGCGAGGAAGTACGCGCACACCAGCCCGCCGGGGCCGGAGCCGACGACCACCGGCCGGTGCGGGAGGGGCGAGGAACCCGGTGCGGGCATCGCGAAGGGCGGTTCGTTGATCTGTTCAACCTGAACGCCCTGTCCGGCCGCTTGCGGCGTCGCGGCTTCGAGATCGACCTCGAAGTTATAAACGAACCGGAGGTGCCGCTTGTCGCGGAGGTCGAGCGCCTTGCGGACGATCCGCCACCGCGTCAGTTCGGGCGCGGACACGCCCAGCGCGCGGGCGAGGTGGTTCGGGAGCGCCGCTTCCGGCTCTTCGACCGGCAGCCGCAGATTGGAGACGCGGATAGACATGCCGACATTTTAGGAGGCGCGCGGCGAAACGGTTCACTCCGATGATTCTGTAGAATCAGATTGCCTGCCGGGTTCGCGCCGGGTATACTACATTTACCCCCAAACTTGCCCGCCTCGCCTCCCGCTCGTGCCGTAGACCCATGCCGGAACTCGAGCCGCCTTCCGACACCGCGTTCGACCACGGCCTGCGCCGGCAGGCCATCGTGCGCGCCATCCTCACGGACATCTTCCACGGGAAGCTCCGCGCCGGGCAGCGGCTCGTCACGGAGGCACTTGCGAACCGCTTCGGCGTCAGTCACACTCCAATCCGTGAGGCGCTCATCGAACTCGGCGGCAGCGGTGTGGTACACCTGCTGCCGAACCGCGGGGCCGTCGTGCGGAAGGTGACCGCCCGCGACGTGCGCGAAGTCCTTCAGGTGCGGAAGGTGCTGGAGTGCGAGGCGGTGCGCGGGGCCGCGAAGCGGGCCGACCGGGCGCAGGTGGAGGCGGTCGCGACCGACATCCGCGCGCTGGCCGGGGCCGCGGCCCCGGCCGGACCGGACGCGGTGGCCCAGGCCCGCGAACTCGATAACGCGCTGCACGACCTGATCTGCACGAGCTGCGGGAACGGCTTCCTCCGATCCGAACTGACCCGCTTGCGGACGCTCTACCAGGCGTTCCGCGACGTGACCTGGGATTTGGAAGAGGCCCGCTGCGACTTCCACCGGATCGGCGTGGAAGCCGGGGAGCACCTGGCGATCGTCGCCGCGCTGCTCGCCCGCGACCCCCGCGCCGCCGTCCGCGCGATGACCGCCCACATCCGCAGCGGCGTGACGTACTGGCTTCAAGTGAGTGCGAATCTGCGTGAATCGTGACGTGTATTCACGAGCCGTGTATTCACGAGCCGCGACCGCAAGGGAGCGGGCTACGGTGACTCGTCAGACAAGATCGACCCCCGCCGAGGTTGCCATGATGCGCCGAACCCTCTCCCACCTGCCGCCGCTCGTGTGCGCCGTCCTGTGCGGCCTGCTGCTCACACC
>JAYUBA010001464.1:0-2956 GCA_043741075.1 Frigoriglobus sp. | reverse complement strand
CGGCTCGATTGGGTCGCGGCACAGTATTCGAAAGGGACGCACACCCACGAGCGGATCGTGGCGCGGGCGAGCGGCGACCTGGCCTACGTGGTCCAGGTGGAGCACATCCGCTTCCACGTCCCCAGGCAGTCTCAAGAATCGACACGGGACTACCGGGTGACGATGGTGTTCCGGCGGGAGGCCGACGGCTGGCGGATCGTCCACCGCCAGGCCGATTCGCAGCTGATGAAAGAGGCGCCGAAGTGAACCGCGTGCTAACGGGAGTGGGCGCGCCGAACCATCCACTGCAGCAGACGGCCGCCGCCGGCTTGGTTTCTGGGACTTCAAGCTCACTGAGGCGGCGGCCGCTGCTGAGCTGGGTCGTTCGGCGGCAGGAGGGCGTTGGCGGTGCGGCCACGAGGCGGGGACGTGATGTCGCAGGAAGATGAACTCTACCAAGCGTTGCAGTCGGTCCAGGACGAAGAGACGTTCCTCCAATTCCTGCTGGCCCTGCGCGATGACCGCGAGGCGTCGATCGCGCAGGAGGAGGCAACGCCCTGTTCACCCTACGGTCCCGACGCCGGCGGGTGGGAGAACACGACGATCGAGCGTTTCGTGGGCACGGCGGTCCGGTGGGCACGAGACTCCGTGAACGGCAATCCGTTCTACCATCGGCCCGACAACCCGTGGCGTCGTTGCGCAGACATCCTGTTCGCGGCAAAGAGCTACGAGTAGCCAAGACGCCGAACCAGGCGCTGCAGCAGACGGCGGGGGCAGGTAGGCTTTCTGGGAGTTCGTAGCTCACCGAGCGGGCCGGGCAGGTGAGCGGTGATGTCACCCACCCAGCTTCGCCTTCGCATCATCCAATATCGCTTTCGTCGCGGTCGCGCCGACGCGACTCACGCCGATCGCCCGCACCTCCATCAGCTTCTCGAACGTCCGCACCCCGCCGGCCGCCTTCACCTGCACCCACGCCGGGCTGCACTCCCGCATCAGCTTCAGGTCTTCGATGGTCGCCCCCGTCTCCGCGTAGCCGGTGCTCGTCTTCACCCAGTCGGCTCGCACCTCGCCGCAAATCTGACACAAGGCGCGCTTGTGCTCGTCCTTCAGGTACGCGTTCTCGAAGATCACCTTCACCTTCGCGACGCGGGCGTGCGCGGCCCGCACCACCGCCAGAATGTCGTGGGCCACGTAGTTCCACTCGCCCGACAGCACCTTGCCCACATTTACCACCATGTCGAGTTCGGTCGCGCCGTCGTCCATCGCGCGCTCGGCCTCGAACACCTTCACCGCGGTCAGGTGCCCGCCGTGCGGGAAGCCGATCACCGTGCTCGCCTGCACCGCGCTGCCCGCGAGCAACTTCGCCGCGAGCTTCACCCCGTAGGGCTTGATGCACACCGACGCGACGCCGAGTTCGCGCGCGAGCAGGCACCCCGCGACGAGGTCCGCGTCGGTCAGGTTCGGTTGGAGCAGCGAGTGGTCGAACATGCGGGCCAGTTCGGCGAGCGTGGGGGTGGACATGGTGTTCCTCCTAAAGGGCGGGTTTGGGTCTTTACCCCGAAGGGGTAAAGACGAAGACGGGGGTGCCTCTGGAAGTAGGCCGTTAATTGTGCTACGCTCCGGACCCCGAGGTGGACCGGAGGTAGTTCGATGCCGACAGGGACGTTTGAATACCGCACGGACGCGGAGCGCAAGGCCATCGAACGCGCCATTGCGTTCGTGGCCGAGATGCACGATCTGGCACGGACGGCACCGGCCGCTCAGGTGCTCGATCAGTGCGAGCAACAAGCCACGGACCGGGGCCTGTTGGGGATGGTGCGGAGTGGATCGGACCGTTCGTGGAACTCCTCGCCCTGCGCGATACCGTCGAGTGGGATCAGCACTGGAAGGTGCCCGCCCCATAATGCCTACTTCCAGTGGCACACCCGCGAGCATGGACGCGATCCAGGTTGTCGGCGCGGGCGGCATTGGCTGTGCCGTGGGCTACGCGCGCCGCCGGCGCGCCGGTCGTGTTCGTGGACGCGAACCGGGCCAAGGGCGAAGCCGGGCACCGCGGCGGCGTTCGCGTGGACGACCGCCCGCCATTGCCCGTCGAGTTCGTTCACTTCGCGGACTGGCAGCCTGCCCCCGGCGCGCCGGTTCTCCTCTGCACCAAGTGCGGCGTGCGACTGTTCCCCATCCAGAATGGGTTCGACACACGGCTGGACGCGTTCGGGCACGCGTTCGAGGGGATCGCGTCGTTCGTGTCGGAGTGCGCGAAAGACCGCCCGCACACGCGCATCATCAGACTCGGTAAGGTCGGACCGTTCCACCCGCGGACGGTCGCGTCGATCCTGCGGCGGAAGTGGCTGGCCGGGCTGATGGCGAAGTTCTTCGAGCCGTCGCTCCGCGAAACGTACTGCTCGATGGCCGGCGAGATTCAGAAGGGCCGCACCGAGATCGACAACTACAACGGCCACCTCATCCGTCTGGCGGAGCAAGCCGGCGTGCCGTGTCCGCTCAACCGGGCGGTGTTCGATCTGGTTACGAAGATGACCGCGACGCGCGCGGAATCGAAGCTCGAAGCGCTTCAGAGCCTGGCAAGCAGCGCTTCGTATCGTTCGCCTTTTGCCGCGACGTGAAACACGCGCCGCGTCTCGTCCACGATCTCGATCTCAATGCGAAGGTGTTCCGCGGGCAAGGTGGCGTCCACTTTGTCGGCCCATTCGACGAGGCACACGCCGTCGCCGCGGAAGTACTCGTCCACGCCGAGTTCCGCGAACTCGCGCGGGCCGCTCAGGCGGTAGGCGTCGAAGTGGTAGATGGGCAGCCGGGCGGGGTATTCTTGGATGAGCACGAACGTCGGGCTGTTCACCGCGGCCGGGTTCGTCACGCCCAGCCCTTCGGCGACGGCGCGTGTTAGGTGCGTCTTCCCCGCGCCGAGTTGGCCCACGAGCGCGACTACAGCACCAGGGAACAGCAGCGCGCCGAGCCGCCG
>JAYUBA010001463.1:0-2956 GCA_043741075.1 Frigoriglobus sp. | reverse complement strand
TCGCGCCGCCTCGGCGACGGCCGGCGAGCGCACCATGAGGCTCGCGCTGGTGAGCACCCCGTGCTCGAACGCGCGGATGATCCCCCGGTTAGTCCCCGCACTCAACCCGAAGTCGTCGGCGTTGATGATCAAGGCGCGTGCGGCCACGTCGTTCATCGGTCAGAGCCCCAGGTCATCGAGGAGTTTGGCCAGCACCGTCTCCGCGCGGAAGTACTCCTCGGCGATCGCCCGCGCCGCACGACTGTGCCGCGGGTAGTCGGAGTTGACGGCGTCGAACGCGGTCAGGACGTCATCCATCGTGTTAAACGCGAACAGCCCCTCGCCGGTGGGCAAGACGGTGCCGAACCCCGTGTCCTGGGTGATCACCGGCCGTCCCGCCGCGAGGTAACACGCGCTCCGCTCGCTGAACCAGCCGCTCCGCAGCCGCACGTTCAGGTCGCGCGCCACGGTAAACTCGCCCCGCGAAGCCACAACGTAGTCCCGGTAACGGAACGGGTCTGTGGAGAACGCCCCGGCGTCGGCCAGGTGCCAGCCGTGCGACACGAGTCGCCACCGGTCGTCGTTCGCGACGCTCACGGCCGCGACGACCTCGTCGGGGTTCGGGGTCGCGGTGGAGCCGAGGTTCGTCGCGAGCTCGATCGGCTGGCCGTTCACCCGGCGGGGCACGTCGAGGAACTTGAGGAACTCGTGGTGCTTGCTCCAGCGGTAGGTTTCGCCCCGGAATTCCAGATCGAGTCCCGTCTGTTGCCAGTTGCCGACGGTGGTGAATTCGTCGCGCGTCGGGGCACCGCACTCCCAGAAATCGAGCAGCACCGGCTGCCGCGTCCGTGCCCTCAGTTTCGGGAGTGGCGGGACGGGACTGGCCGGGGTGCCGATGTTCTCGCCATAGGAGATGACGTCGTCGTGCTCGTCGATCACAGCCCTTGTACCGCCGTCACCGCTCGCGTATCTGACTTCATCGATGACCGGGTCGGTGCCGTAATACACCGCGCGGCCGACGGCGAACCCTTCGTATTTCAAACAGGTCGCACCGGTGACGTTGAATACGGCGTCGGCGCGGGCGAGCAGTTCCGCGGCCCCGTCGCGCCGCGGCCCGAGCCAGGCCCGGTCGGAATAGCCGCGCCGGTACGCCCAACGGTCGGCCAGACCGAAACGCTCGGCGACCCGGGCGAGGTAGGGGACGGCGTAGTCGGAATCGCAGACCCGCTGCTGCCGCACGGGGTCGTACGGCCAGGCCGACGTCGCTTCCACGTACGTCACGTCGTGGCCGAGTCGGAGCAACCCGGCGGCGATCTGCATGTGCATCCAGGCCATCCCGGCGTAAGGGTCGGAGGCCATGGTGCCGACGACAACCAGGCGGAGCTTGCTCATTGGGAAACTCGGGGACTCGGTAAGGACAACCCGGGGACCGCTTCGGCCCTTCGCGCGCCCAAGGCGGCGGCCAGGTCGGTGTCAGGGCCCATGGCCACACGGGGGATGTGGAACGGGCCCTCGGGCGGCATCCGGGCCAGCCCGCCGCCGTAAAGGAACGCCGCGCGGTAGCCGACACGGCGCAGGACCGCCGCGACGGCGAGCGGGTCGTCGCCGGCATCACCGTAGGGATAGGAAACGGTTTCGACGGGCCGGCTCAGGGTCGATTCGAGCACGCCTTTCGAGCGCCGGAACTCGTCCTCCCATTCCTCGCGACCGAGGTCCGAGAGCCGCCGGTGCGAAGCCGTGTGCGACTGGACGGCGACGCCCCGGGCCTCGAGGAGCTGCAGGTCGTCCCCGCCGCAAATCGGTTCCCAGGGCTCACACCCCTGGTCGAAGTCATTACGGCCGCCGAGGTAATCGGTCGGCACGAACATGACGGACGGCCAACCGAACCGTTCGAGGCAGGGCAAGGCGGTGTCGAGGAACGACCGGCAGCCGTCGTCGAAAGTGAGCAGTGCGGAACGCTCCGGGAGGCCTTCGGGGTCGTCGAGCCCCCGGAGGAATTCGCCCAGTGAGATCACCCCCCACCCCTCCCGGCGGAGGAATTCGAGCTGTCCGACGAACACCGGCTCGGGGACGTAGAACCACGACTCCCAGCCGTCCGGTGGCGGGGGGCCGATCTTGTGGTAGCCGAGGACGGCCAGCGTGCGACGGTCTCTGCTCATCGTTCCTCCCGAGGGCGGTCACCCCAGCGCCGTTTCCAGGAGGCGGCCGACCACCTTCTTCGCGTCGAAGTGTTCCTCCGCGAGCGCGCGGGCCAGGGCACACTGGTGATCGTAATCGGCCGCGACCGTGTCCAGAGCACGGGCCGCCTCGTCGATGTCACGGAACCGGAAAAGCCCCGCGGCGTCGGGCAGGACCCGGGACGGCCCGGTGTACTGAACGACGGCGGGTTTGCCGCTGGCCAGGAAGCAGAGGGTCCGGTCGCTGACCCAGGCGTTCTGGAGGAGCACACACGACGGCTTCGCGCAGCTAAACTCGCCGAGCGCGTCCTGAATGTACCGCCGGTACTGTTCTGGGGACGACGTCACCTCCCACGAGGGACGGACGCTCCACCCTCGCTCGCGGAGTTCCGCGAACTCGGGGCCCGACTCTTTGAGGCAGAGCGCCAGCTCGAGCGGCTGGTGCGTATGGCGTGGCAGCTCCCGGAAGGGGAGGAACCCTGTCCTCTTGTCGTTCCG
Source organism: Frigoriglobus sp. (assembly GCA_043741075.1). Classification (GTDB taxonomy): domain Bacteria; phylum Planctomycetota; class Planctomycetia; order Gemmatales; family Gemmataceae; genus Gemmata. The sequence goes on along the minus strand of JAYUBA010001463.1, from coordinate 302 downwards.
GAAGGCTTCCCCCTCGATCACGACACAGTCGTCGGTCTCCCAGTGGGAGACGGTCGTGAACCGGCCGGCCGCCGCCGGCCCGTGGACGGGCCACTGGTCGAGGGCCACGGCCGGGGGGGTATAGTGCCATTCGACTCCGCAGTCGGGGAACCGCGCCGAGGGTCCGCCGACGGTCTCGCCGATCGTGAAATAAAGGTCGTGCCGCGCCGGTCGGATTTCCCCCCGGCTCATCCAGAGCTGCAACAAACCCGGGTCAATGTCGAGAAGGCAGGACCGCCGGAACCGCCGCACGACCGCGTCAG
>JAYUBA010001462.1:0-2956 GCA_043741075.1 Frigoriglobus sp. | reverse complement strand
CGCGCGGCGCGGCGACCCGGCGCGGCGCACCCCGCCGGCGCTGCACGTCTCCGGCGCGGACGCGCCCGCCGCGCGGCGCGCCGCGGTCGTCGCGCGGCGGTGGGGCTGGACCGTTCACACCGCGCCGGTCCCGCGCGAGTCGGGTCAGGTGGCCGTCGAAGTGGTAGAACCGGCGCGGTCCGAGGCGACCGAGTTCGACCCGCGGTGGCCGCTAAAGGTGAGCGCCGCGGACCTGGAGGCCGGCCCGGTGAAGGAGCGGCTGGACCGGCGCGACGAGATCAAGGCGCGGCGGCAACTGTTCCGCGGCTTGCAGAAGCTGTTCAAGCGGGCGAGCGCGTTCAAAGGTCCGGCCGGCGGCGGGTTCTGGCTCGCCCCGCACTGGTGGTTCGTGGAGGGCGTCGGCCGCGAGGACGCGGACGCGACCGCCGAGGACGCGCCGCCGCTGGTCGGCCCGGCGTACAGCCGCGTCATCCCGGCCCGCGCCCGGCAGCACGCGCACGCGGTGTTGCGGGCCACGCAGGTGGACATGATCTTCGTGGAGGACGGCGTCACGTTCCGCAACCTGGAGCGCACGCTCCGGGTGCTGACGGAACTGTACGACGTTCACGGCGGGAAGCGGCGGGCGGAGGAGATGCACTTCCGCGGGCTGCCGAAGGTGAAGGTGATGATCCACGAGTACGAGCCGGGGAACCCGTTCCGGTCGGACCTGTACCCGGAGCCGAAGTTCGACGACCTGTCGCGGGTGCGGGTGCTGCACATCTTCCGCGACCGCGGGGGCCACGAGGAGTTGACCGACCAGCCGTTCGACTTCTCCTCGACGCCGGCCCCCGTCGGCGCGGCGTGGTGAGCGATCCTGTGGGCGGAGGCACGAACATGCCGGTACACGACTGGACGAAGGTGGACGCGGGCATCTTCCACGCGTTCCATCTTTATTGGATTTCGGCGATCGGCGGCGCGCTCAACACACGTTTGCCGTCGAGCTACTACTGTCTACCGGAGCAGGTCGCGGGCGTCGGCAATCCCGATGTCCTCACCCTGCAATTCACCACGCCGAACAATCCGCTTCCCACGGCGAACGGGAACGGCACGCACAAGCCGACCGCCTCCGGCGGGGTGGTGGTCGCCACCCCGCCGCCCAAAGCCCGGTTCACCGCACGCTCCGAGGCGGTCGCCCGGAACCCGAAGTCCGTCGTCGTCCGCCACGTCACCGGTCACCGCGTCGTCGCTATCATCGAAATCGTGTCGCCGAACAACAAGTCGAGTGCCGCCGCCTTGAAGTCGATGGCGGAGAAGGCGGGCAACTTCCTCCGCGCCGGCGTCCACCTGCTGTTCCTCGACCTGTTCCCGCCGTCAGCGCGCGACCCCAACGGCATTCACCCGCTCATCTGGTCGCAGATCGAAGACCAGCCGTTCACACTGCCGCCGGACAAGCCGCTCACCCTCGCCGCGTACTCGGCCGGCCTCGTCGTCGAAGCGTTCATCGAGCCGGTCGCGGTCGGCGACGCGCTGCCCGACATGCCGCTGTTCCTCACGCCGGGCGCGCACGTCCCGGTCCCGCTCGAAGCGAGCTACGCCGAGGCGTGGGCGAAGATTCCGTCGCCGTGGCGCGAGGTGTTGGAGCTGCCGGCTGCGTGAAACGAAAAAACCGGCTTGCGCCGGCAACGCGTCTTCGCCCTCGTGCGTGCGGTCAGTTCACGCGGCGGTCGAAGTCGGGGATCTGCGTGAACGCGACCCGCGACGGCGCCGCGTCCCGCATCCCGAACATCGCCCCCAGGTACACCACGCTCGCCCCGAACTCCGCGTTCACCGTGTCCAGCGCGCGCGAGATGTCCTCGCCCTTGCGGTCCTCGTCGAACAGCGACGGCGTCGCGCTCCGCGCCGGCACCAATTCACTCAGCACCATCCCCACCTTGAACGGCGTCCGCCCGCGGACGCGCCGTTCCCACATCCGCGCCGCCGCCGCCACGAACGCCGGCGTGTCCTGACACCGCGGCACCCGCACGCTCTCCTCCCACCACACCGAGTCGCCGTACTCCTCGCCCAGGAAGCTCGCGCCCACCGACACCGCACCGGCCCAGTAGCCGATCTTCCGCAGTCGCGCCGCGGCCTTGTGAACCAGCCGCATCAGCACGCCGTACGCGCCCTCGTCGGTGCGCAGGTCCGGCGGGAGGACGTGCGAGTGGCTGACGGTCTGGCGCCGCGTCGGCGCGTCGGCCACGTCCTCGCCGTGCAGCAGACGATACCACCGTTCGCCGAGCAACTTGCTGCCCCACACCTCCGCGAGCGTCTTCGCGGGCGCGTGGCAGAATTGTTCCACCGTGAAGATGCCGAGCAGCTTCAGCCGCCGCTCCATGCGCGGCCCGACGCCGGGGAAGTCGGTCAGCTTCAGCCGGTACAGGGCGGTCGGCATCTCCGCGTCGGCGAGCGTCGTGAGGCCGTCCGGCTTCCGCATGTCGGACGCGACCTTCGCGAGCATCACGTTCGGCCCGACGCCGATGGAACACCGCATGTAGTCGCCGGCGCGGTCGCGGATCTCCGCTTTGATTCGGCGGGCGACGCCGGCCGCGGCTTCGGGCGTCCGCTCGTCGCCGACCAGCCGGCACGCCATCTCGTCGATGGACATGACGCTCTCGATCGGAATCACCCGCCGCACGGCCGCGAGGATGCGGTTGTGCATGGTGACGTACCGGCGGTGCCCGGCGACGACGAACACGATCTTCGGGCACAGCTTGCGGGCCTCCCAGACCGGCGTGCCGGTCCGGATGCCGAACGCCTTCGCCTCGTAGCTCGCCGCGATGCACGACGTGTTCTCGGCGTCGGTAGGAATCACCGCGACCGGGCGGTAGCGGAGCGTCGGGTCGTCCTGCTGTTCGACGGACGCGAAGAACGAGTTCATGTCGATGAACAGGTGTCGGAGCGGCACGGGGGGCCTCCGCGGAGCCACCCGCCGGAATGG
>JAYUBA010001461.1:0-2958 GCA_043741075.1 Frigoriglobus sp. | reverse complement strand
CGGATGTTACCTCACGACTTCCCGAAGTGGAAGTTGGTGTCGTACTACTTCTACACGTGGCGGGATGCCAAGATCTGGAACAAGATCCATGACGCGCTGCTGGTCCCGACCCGGCGCAAGGCCGGGCGGGCGCACGACACCCCGAGCGCCGGGAGCCTCGACAGTTCGACCGTGAAGGCCCCCGAGGGCGCGGACCGGGGGTTCGGTTCGACGGGGGCAAGCGGGTGAAGGGGCGGAAGCGGCACAAGGCCGTCGATACGCTGGGATTGCTGCTCGCCTTGGTCGTCACCGGGGCGGGCGTGGATGACGCCAAGGCGGTCCCGGCGGTGTTCCGCCAACTGCCGCCGGACAAGTACCCGCGGCTGGAGAAGTTGTGGGCCGACTCGAAGTACCATAACCACGACCTCAACAACTGGTTGGCGAATACATACACGGGTCGGATCGAGATCGAGGTCACTCGCCGCACCGATAGTGATCCCGGGTTCAAGCCGATCAAGTGGCGGTGGGTGGTCGAGCGCACCAACGGGTGGGTCAAGCGGGCCCGGCGGAATACGATGGATTACGAACATACAACATCATCGAGTGAAGCGATGGTGAGGATCTCCACGATAAAAATTATGCTCAACCGGCTGACGGATGAGAAACCCGAGTTCCCGTTCCGCTGCCACAAAATAGCTGCCTGAAACTTCCTGGACAGACTCTGAGCGTGAAGCCGTTGCAACACTACGGCGCGGTGTGGGCGGTGGACTTCGAGTTCACCGCCCCGCCGGGGCACCGGCCGACACCGCTGTGCGTCGTCGCCCGCGAACTGCACACCGGGCAACTCGTCCGGCAGTGGCTCGACGGCACTGCCACCCCCGAAGCGCCCTACGGCACCGGCGGCGACACGCTACTGATCGCGTACACCGCCAGCGCCGAATGGAACTGCCACCTCGCGCTGGGGTGGCCGATGCCGCGGCGGGTGTTGGACCTGTACGCGGAGTTCTGCAACCTGACTTCCGGCACCCGGCCGCCGGCGGGTCGGGGGTTGCTCGGCGCACTCGCGTACTACGGGCTACCCGCCCTGGAAGCTGTTGAAAAGAAGAACTTGAGGGCGCTTGCGATGCGTGGCGGGCCGTACTCACCGACCGAAAAGGCGGCGCTGCTGGACTACTGCCAGACGGACGTGGACGCGCTCGCCAAGCTGCTTCCCGCGATGCTCCCGAAGATCGACCTCCCGCGGGCGCTGTTGCGCGGGCGGTATACCGTCGCGGTTGCCCGGATGGAGTGGTGCGGCGTTCCGCTCGACGTGCCCACCCTGACGCGGTTGGGAAACAACTGGGACCGGATCAAGGGCCGGTTGGTGGCGACAATGAACGAGCGGTACGGCGTGTTCGAGCCGGTCGGCCGCACCATCGACTCGAACACGCGGCTCGGTGCGGCGCTGTACGAAGCCGCCGCGGCGAGTGGGGGAAGGCCGAAACGGACGCGCGGGCCGCACTCGGCATTCATCCCCTCCACCCGGAGGCGCGGCTCTACCTGGCGGTGTGCCGCCACCGCCAGGGGGACACGGCCGGCGGGCAGAAGCAGGCGGATACCGCGGCCGGGCTCGCCACCAACCCGCAGCAGCGCGCCGGCATGTTGGAGTGATACCGGCGAGAGACGCGGTGAAGGCGCCCGGGCCTCACTGCCCGCCCGCGGGACGGGTGTGCCACCGGTCGGCGTCCGTCGCGGGCGGCTTTGCCGGGCGAACGCCGGGTAGTTCGGCATCCCGCGGAACGGCAGCGGCTTGACCGACCCGCCGGTGACCGTGGGCGTGGACGTGTCCTTGCAATACCCCGTGGTGCGCAACACGAACGACCGCTCTCACCCCGGCTTTAGCGGCGGTAACTTCGTCGCGTCGAACCGGACCGTGATCTCGTCGCCCGGCCCGCACAGGACGAGGCGGTCGTCTTCCGCCCGGAGCAGGTCGGTCACGTCGCCGGTGCCGGTCAGCTCGCCCTTCCACCGCGTCGTCGCGACCGCCTCCGTCCGCGCGTCGTCGTACGCCACCGGCGGCCGTCCGCCGGGGTACACCTCCTGTATGAAGCCGCGGAACGCGAGGTCGGCGCGCGTCGGCTCCAGCACGGTCACCGTGCCGACGCCGGCCGCGTCTTCGGCCGTGGCGAGGTACACCTGATACCAGTAGACCTGCATGTTCGTGCGGATGCGGAGGGCGCACTTCCCGGCCGGGGTGAACCCCGACAGCGCGCGCGTCATCACCCGCGGCAGCCCCGCGGGGAAGCCCAGATCGCACACCGGTTCCCATGTCTTCCCGTCGGCCGCGAGCCGCTCCGGCACCGCCGGTGAGAGCGGCACGCCGGCCCGCGTCGCGGCGTACATCGACTCCGGGTACGGGTACTCGGTCCACCCGGCGAGCACCAGACACCACCGCCTCTTCCCGCCCGCGGCGGTCGCCTCGGAGCCGAAGCCGACCAGGCCGACCGCCCCTCGGCCGCGGCGGGCTACGCTCGGACCCCTGCGTCCCACGTCCGTCGTGCGCGAGGACGTGAGTGTGCGCACGTGGCGAATCGCGTGCCCGGGGTGCCTGTGGCGTTCGCCCCCGGTCCCAGGTCGCGACGGAGAAGACGCCTGCTCCCGACCAAGGACCACTGACCCACCCGCACCCGCGCCCCGTTGCCCGTCCGGCACCCGCACCGTAATCCAATCTCCCGTACCGCCCAGCGAATCCGAGGAGGGGGGCTGAGATGCTGATGCTGACGACGAAGACGAACCGCTGGAACTGGACTAGGACGGCCCGCGCCGCCGGCCCTGGGTCTGGGTCGCCGTTGGCACCGGCGCGGTACTGCTCGTCGCGGTCGTACTCGTGCTGGCGACCGGTCGCCGGAAGGACGAGGGCGGCGGGGGGGCGGCGGGGGCGGCCCGCCCGCAGTCGGGAAGACTCGTCCGGCTGCGCCACCAGAGAACAAAATCAGCGCG
>JAYUBA010001460.1:0-2960 GCA_043741075.1 Frigoriglobus sp. | reverse complement strand
TGAATACGGCCTTCTGTCTTGTCGTGCCTTTCGTCGGCGTTCATCGTGCGGCTGCTCTTTCTTCGGCTTACCTCTTCTCGTTCCAATCGCGGTTGGTGTACTTCTCGGCACGGATAGCCGTGGTGCGGGCCTGTTCCTCCGCGGTCCACTCGCTCGGCGCGACGGCCCAACCGGTGTCCGCCGCGAACGCCGTCGCCAGCGCGCCCGCGAGTTCCTCCGGCGCGAACTCCGGCGCGCCGGGCGCGTCGCAGATGCCCGCGAGGTGCGGCGCGAACGCGCTCCGGTGCAGCAGGACGCTCCCGTGCTGGAGTAACGCGCCGCGCATCTTCCGCTGCGCGCTGCCGGCCACCTTCGAGCCGCCGATGAGCAGGTCGCCGGGCGTCTGGTGCAGGAAGCACACGAGGTCGCCGAGCTTCTTCTCCTCGCCGCACACCACCGCGTGCGACTTCATCCCGCGTCCCGCCAGCACCGCTTGAAGGATGTGGTGGAAGCGGCAGATCCAGTGTTCCGCGGACGCCCACTCCTTCGCGGCCGGGAGCGCGAGCGCGTAGGTGAGTTCGTGGTGGTGAACGATGGCCGCGCCGCCGGTCGAGCGACGGACCCACGCCAGCCGGGACAGGTTCGCGTCGCGCCCCCGTTCCTCGGCGTGCTGGAAGTAGCCGAGCGACAGCGTCGGCGCGGTCCACGCGTAGAACCGCAGCGACGCGACTCCGCCGACGGCGGACTCCAGCATCGCCTCGTCGGCGGCCATGTTGGTCGCGCCGTCGGCCGACGCGAACGGCAGCAAGCGAATGGGTCGGCTCATGGAGTAATTCTAACCGCCCGCGCGCGATCCGGGCGAATGCGCGAAATCCCGCCTCCACCTTGGCGAACACCAGAGCAGAGAGTACGATTGCATTATGATATCACAAAGGTATCGGAGGGCGTGCCGTGGAAGACCGTGAACTGAAGCTGACGTCGGGCTGGGTGGCGCTGGTCGCGATGCTCCTGGGGTTGGGGGCGATCGTCGCCCTCATCACGATGGCCGCGGAGTGGCACGAGCCGCATCTGGTGTGGGCCATCGTGCCGCTGTCGGCGCTGTGGTCGGTCGGGTGGGCCGGGTTCATCGTCAACGGGCCGAACCAGGCGCGGGTGGTGCAACTGTTCGGCCAGTACGTCGGCACGCTGCGGCAGACCGGGTTCTTCTACGGCAACCCGCTGTACTGGCGGACGCGGGTGAGCCTGCGGGTGCGGACGTTCGAGACGGGCGTGGACAAGACCGAGGAGCGGAAGGACGCGGCCGGCCACGTGACCGCCGCGGCCACCACGCACCGCCGGCCGCTGAAGGTGAACGACAAGGACGGCACCCCGATCGAGATCGCGGCCGTCGTGCTGTGGCGGGTGGTGAACGCGGCCGGCGCGGTGTTCACCGTGGACGACTACGAGGAGTTCGTGATGCTCCAGGCCGACGCGGCGCTGCGGAACCTGGCCAGCCGGTACAGCTACGACGGCGCCGACCGCGTGCCGCCGGCGGTGGTCGGCGCGCACCCGGAGGCCGCGGCCGACGACGCGCACACCCTCCGCGGGCACATCGAGGAGGTGGCGGCGCAACTGCGGATCGACATCCAGGAGCGGATGCGGCAGGCGGGCGTCGAGGTGCTGGAGTCGCGGATCAGCTACCTTGCATACGCCCAGGAGATCGCGTCGGCGATGCTCCAGCGGCAGCAGGCCGGGGCGATCATCGCCGCCCGCGCCAAGATCGTGGAGGGCGCCGTCGGGATGGTGGAGCACGCGCTGCAGATGCTCGGCGAGAAGGGGATCATCGACCTCGACCCGGAGCGGAAGGCGGCCATGGTGAGCAACCTGCTGGTGGTGCTGTGCTCGCACTCGAACACCCAGCCCGTCATCAACACCGGCACGCTGTACAACTGACGGCCAACCGGAACGGGGGGCGCACGCCCCCTGTGCCGACCGAGGCGCACCGCATCATGGCGAAGAAGGACGTGAAGCCGTTCCTGTTGCGGCTCGACCCGCGCGTCCACGCCGCCGTGCAGCGCTGGGCCGAGGAAGACTTGCGCAGCCTGAACGGCCAGATCGAGTACCTGCTGCGGCTGGCGCTCGCGAAGCGCGGCGTGAAGCTGACCGGCGAGGAAAACCCGCCCGCCGGCGCAGCCGACGCTGACACGTGAGCGGCGGCCGGAGTACGATCCGTCACGTCACCCGTCCGAGCGCTCATGCCGTACCGGAGTTCACCCTCGAAGTGAAGTGACCCCGAGCGCGACCGGCGTCACCGACCGAACCGCTCCTGGAACGGGCGGATCGTCGCGCCGTCGGGCGACAGCACCGCGAACACCACCTTCGCGAACGCGCCCGCGAACCGACCGCGGAGCGCGTGCGCGAACAACTCCGCGATCACCTCCGGGTCGTTCCGGAACACGCCGCAGCCCCACGCGCCGAGTACCGCCGCGTCGTGCCCGTGCCCGGCCATGACGGCGAGGACCTTCTCCACGCGGTCGCGCATCTCGTCCCGAACCGCGTCGCGGCGCCCCGGCTTGCGCTCCTTCAAATACACGCCCGCGTTCACTGCGGGCGAAGTCACGAACGCGCACGGGTACGGCTCGTCGAGCACCTCGCCGTCGTCGTCCTTGAACACCGGCACGGCCGGCGAGTAGAGCACGTAGTTCGTGTAGAAGCCGCCGGGCAGCGGGGCGTGGTGCCGGTACATCGCGTGGCCGTTGATGCACGCGTACAGGGCCGACGCGCGGCACAGCGACTCCTCCTGCGCCCGCGCGCCGGTGAGGAACCCGCCGCCGGGGTGCCGGGCGCTCGCGAAGTTCAGCGCGACCGGCGTGAAGCCCTCCGCGACCAGTTGCCGCGCCGCGGCGAGCGTGGTGTCGTTCACCACCTCGAACGCCGTCTCCCGATCCGAGGGAACGACCTTCGGCAGCGACGCGTCCGGCGGGTAGCCGACGGTGCCGTCC
>JAYUBA010001459.1:0-2963 GCA_043741075.1 Frigoriglobus sp. | reverse complement strand
TGCTCCGGTACCACCAGAGGCGCAACACTCAGGCCGCCAAGTCCCACAAGAAACAGCGGCATAAATGCGTCATCTGAACCCGCGCTGTACTGTTAAGGGGGAGGTCGGCGGCGCTTCGCCGCCGGGTGGGGGTGGGGAACTCCTGAACCTCGTGCGTTTACCCCCCACCCGCTTCGGTCGGAAGCCGACCGAAGCGACCTCCCCCTCAAGGGGGGAGGTCAAAACCAAGACAAGCGTTCCATCTCAGCATTCTTCAGCGCCAGTTGTCTCAACTCCCGCCGTCGCGGTTCGCTCTGCGGAGGGATCATGCCGCCACTGACCGCGCTGACCGGGTGGCCGCCGTGGATCGTGATGTGGGCGCTCGCGGCGACCATCTTCGCCGCGTGCAAGTGGCTGACGTGGCGGTACACTCCCGTCTCGCGCGCGCCCGCGTGGCGGCACGCCGCGTACCTCGTCGCGTGGCCGGGGTTGGACGCGAAGGCGTTCCTCGACCCGCGCCCGCTGCCGCGCGAGCGCCGGCCGACTCCGGGTGAATGGGCGTTCGCGGGCGCGAAGCTCGCCTTCGGCGCGGCGCTCCTGTGGGGAATCGTGCCGCTGGTCCCGGCGGACACTCCGCTGCTCCGCGGGTGGGTCGGGATGGCCGGGCTGATCTTCCTCCTCCACTTCGGCAGCTTCCACCTGCTGAGTTGTGCGTGGCGCGCGGCGGGCGTCGATGCGAAGCCGCTGATGAACTGGCCGGTGCTCGCGGAGGGCGTGAGCGCGTTCTGGGGGAAGCGCTGGAACACCGCGTTCCGCGACCTGACGCACCGGTTCCTGTTCCGACCCCTCGCGGGTCGGTTGGGCGCGCGGGCCGGAGTCGCGGCCGGGTTCCTGTTCAGCGGAATCGTTCACGATCTGGTCATCTCGCTCCCGGCCGGTGGCGGGTACGGCTGGCCGACGCTGTACTTCACGCTGCAAGGGTTGGGGTTGCTTGTCGAGCGCTCGAAGTTCGGTAAGCGCCTCGGCCTCGGCCTCGGGTGGCGCGGGCGGATGTTCACCGCGGTGGTAGTCGTCGGACCGGCGTTCGGGCTGTTCCACCCGCCGTTCGTGTGCGAGGTGGTGCTGCCGTTTCTCGATGTGATCGGGGCGAACTGACGGAGTAAGCCGATGGACATCACGCTTGCCGATGTGATCCGCGTGGCGGGCGCGGGGCAGTTGTCGATCCTGATCGCGTCGTCGCTGGTGCCGTTCCGGCTGAACTTCCGGCGCGACCTCGCGTCGCTGCCGACGCTGCACCGGCAACTGTACTGGACCTACGGCGGGTACGTGGTGATGGGCATCGTCACGCTGGCGACGATCAGCCTCGCGTGCGCGGACGAACTTGCGACCGGGTCGCGGCTCGCCCGCGCCGTGTGCATTTACGGCGCGCTGTTCTGGGGGATTCGTCTGTCGCTGCAAGCGGTGTTGGACGCGAAGCCGCACCTCACCGCGTGGTGGCTGACGGCCGGGTATCACACGCTCACGCCGCTGTTCCTGTTCTTCACCGCCGTGTACGGCTACGCCGCGCTGAGGTGAAACTTGCCCGCGAAGCCGCGAGCGGCTCTTCGCCGCTCGCGGCTTCGCGGGATGAACGTCACTCGCGGTTCGAGAGCATGTTCTCCCGCATCCAGCCTTCGACCTTCTTGCGCTCGGTCGCCGGGACGAGGTAACCGCGGGTCCAATCCGGGCGCGGCGGCACCTTGCCGTCGAGCAACTCGCCCTTCCACTCCTTATCCGTCCGGCGGACCGCGTTCGGCGTCTCGAACTCGTAATGGCTCATCGTCGGGCCGACGAACACCACGCGGTCCCTGCCGTTGTCGATGGCGATCACCATCAGGTCTACGTTGCCGACGCCCTGGTGCAGCACGCTGCCGGGGTCGCCGAGCGGCGGGGCGGGCACGTCGGTGTGAACGTCCGCGACCAGCGCGTCCCACTTGACGCAGTCCTCCGGACCGCGGTAGAACAGCGCCGGATACCAGCCGGTGTACCGCGGGATGCTCACGCACCCCTGCGACAGGTGCGTGATCTGCATCACGTCTTCCAGCACCTTTCGCTCGTCGGCGGTCAAGTCCTTCTGGTCGAGTTGCTTCTCCGCGACCGCTCGCAACTTGCCCATCTGCGTGGCGAAGGCGCGGAGGAACTTCACCTGCTTGGTTTGCGTGGCCTTGACGCGATCCGGGAACGGGGTCTGCTCCAGAAGTGTCGCGCTGCGGCTCGCCATCGCATCCATCGCGGCCCAGAACGGCACCACCGGTTCCACGAACCCGGCCGGGTAGTAGCACACCAGCCCTAGTAGCACACCAGCCCTTCGGTGTACGACTGCTTCACATACAGAATCGTGTCGTACCGGAGCTGGGTCCACGACGCCATCTGCGTGTTCGTCTGCTTCATGGCCCACGCGTTCGACTTCAGCGCTTCGGGCATCCGGTCGTCGGCCGGCGTAGCGCGGCGGCACGTCCAGCCGCGGGCGGTCGCGAGCAGATCGTCCCACCTGCGGCGACGTGTTTTCAGCCGCGGAGCGGCGGCGGGGGGTAGCCAGGGGTGGAGCGAGTCTTCGAGCGCAACCCCTGGTGGCTACGGCAGCAGAGTCCTGACGGGGCGGAACCCGTCCGAGGTCATGCGGTCGCTGGGCCGGCCGAAGTTGCGGTTCGCACACCGCACGCCGACCGGACGGTTGCTGAACGAGCCACCCAGAAGAATGCGTGACATTCGTTCATCAATTGACATATACTTGCTGTTCTCCGTGTCCTCCTTCTGACCCGTGACGTACCGCAACGCCGGGTCCTCGACCCACTCCGTTGCGTTGCCCAGAGTGTCGAACAGTCCCCGGTCGTTCGGACGCAACTGACCCACCGGCCACGCATGGACCTCTGCATTCTTGTCGAACCAACCGTAACGCGGCAGCAAACCGTCCCCGCGACCGAAGTACCGCGCCGTCACGCTCC